>JBLHXN010000015.1:0-47197 GCA_047630355.1 Spirosomataceae bacterium
ATACTTTAGCTTCCCATCTTGCATGAAATACGTGCTGATCAGTTTGTTGTTTTTACGACGAGTTTCAAAAAGTTTGAATAGGTGTTTGTTTCCTTCGGGCTTTACGGCTAATATAAAATCCCAATTGTTATCCCTGATTTGTTTGACATTTGGGGCATTGGAGTAGAGGGCATCTTCAACGAAAAGAAACTTTTCTTGTGTTTAATGTATTGACAACCAATTCATTAAACGCTTGTTGGCATTGCGTTCACAATCATTCTTCTGTTCCCCGTCTTGGCATTGTATGGGTTCGCTTCCTACTATAAAAACCTCTGACTGCCCGGGATGGACTATAACGGCACACAACATCGAATGATGGTAGGTAACCTCCCCGTTTTTATGCGTTTTACTTAGGCAGCCCTCACAATGAATCTTTTTGGACGAAAAGTACTCTACCCCATCTACACGGGTGTAGGACAAGTTTATTAAGCAGCTTTTCTAATTGCATTTTTAACGAGGTTCCACCTTTTGCTATGGTAAGCGACTCTAAGATTTGCCACTTGCTGCAATCCCTTTGGCGTCCATCTTTGGCCTGATTTTTTCAACCTTGCCTGTACGATTTGTTTATTCGCTGATTCAATCGGTCCTGAGCCTATCATTAAGCCCTTTTCTTGGTAGGTTTTGTAGTTCATTCTGTGCTTATTGTTCTCCAAATAGGTCAATAATTGTTGCTTTAGTTTGTTATTGTTTCCTTTGCAGTCGATATCCATAACGTCCAAGATAGTTTCACTTACTTCATCATTAAGCAAACGGGTTTCTTGCAATTTAATCCATTCCTGAGCCGATTTGTCGTCTTTGAAGACCATTTTAGCCCAATTGCCAATCTTTTCAATGGCGTGGTAATAATCAAGGATTTGGATAGCTTCTGGGTAATTCTCCGTCCAAAAATCCCATATCCAACGGGCTCCATCTGCGATGGCAACAAGGTTGGTTTTGTGGGAGATGCGTCTTTCAAACTTTTCCAAGAAAGCCTCGTCTGCCTAGGTGAACTACATAGTCACTTGCTCGAATCCACCCTCTTTCTTTAACTTGAATCAACTCTTGATCAGCGAACACCCGCCCTAACTTTACTTCTTTCCAGCCTTGTTTTCTGATAAAGCCCATACTGCCGTCCATCATCGCATAATGCAAACTATCGTCCATAGGAGTCATTTCATCTTCGTTCAGGGACGTCTCTAATTCCTCGCCATATTTGTGACATATTCGCTCTATTTGCTTGTCAGAGAGCGTTATGCCGCCTATCCGCTTTAAGTTTTCACTTGCTTCATCGAACGTTAGTTGTTGCCCCACATAGCACCCTAATTCCTGCAAATATTTACTGACCCGAAACCCTTTTTTGCCTTCATTAGCCAAGCATTGACCGTTTTTTACTGAACTGTCGCCGTAGCACGTGATCATTTTTTTTACAGTAGAACTTTCCTGAACTGATAACTCAAAGAGACCTTTGTTAAATTCTTGGCAAAATTCCACAGAGCTCCGTTCGTAGCGGTACGCCGTCCTGGTCATAGCCATCAGTCTGATTTTCCTGACTTGATTTCCAAATTAAATACTTAGTGTATAATGCCTCAAATTTAGCTTTATCCGTATCTTCCATATCTGACAAACATTGGTCATTTTGCCCAAAAACTGACACTTTTTAAGTCATATCCAAACTTGTTCTATACCCCTCTTTTTTCACTGACTTAGCAACCATTTCGTCGTAGTTTTTGCCATCAGTATTATTGTTATTAGCGATTTTACGAGCCTCTTTTGACCTGCTTCCAATAATGAAATCAACAGATAGACCGTACATCATTGATGTTGATAATTTATCAGGGTCAATGTCTTTAGTAGCTAGTTCATTAGATGTTAACAAAGCCTTTGCGTAAGCTGACCATTTGAAAGCTCTTGAAAAAGGAAGATCAAGACCTAAACCACCTGAAACGAACGGAGTATTTTCGTCGCTTGCAGCAGTTCCGTCAATCTGGAAACCACTTAACGGGTCAATAACACCACCACCAATGTTAAGATAAGGAGCGATACCCTGTCCGGTAGATAATTTGAATTTACCTTCACCACCGTATAATGCTAACCGGTTAAAGCTTGAGAAGTAACCATCGTCCATGCTTCTTAAATAGAATGCTCTCAAACCTACGTAAGGACCGAAATCAAAACCAGAGCTAACTCCGGTGAATTTTGTGTCAGCGTACGGAAGACCGTCGCCGAAATTGATCTGACTAGCCGTTACCTTAATTGGTAAACTCAAACCACGGAAACCATTTGAGAAATTCTCCATATAGGCTTTATCGGTATCTGTCATTTCTCCCGGGCGGCGACCACCTAAGTATAATAAGATAGATGCTCGGTAAGACCAGTTGTTGATTGAGACGTTTTCGAAATCAACACCGTCAACACTAATTTTAGCTTGCTCTAATTCGTCAATAAGGTTACGAACCGGTGAAAACCGTTGAATGAAGTGTTTACTGCTTGTAAAGCTAGCGTGTAACGGTCTCCAAGGCTAAACTGAAGTCCATCACCACCTGAGAAGAAAATGTTTTGCGGTTGCTTGAACTGTCAGACATAAGCAATCTCTCAATGTCTTGAATACCTGTATCAGCCGTTAAAAACGATACGAGACCACCTTTTGCTAAGTTTAGTTTCAATTCTTCGCTACAACGCTTTACAGTAATATCTTGCTCGGCGAGTAAGGAACTGTCTAATGTTGTCAAAATCGAAGTTTGAGAAATCACGCTGCAAATTTATTGATTGCAGGTAGTTTGCTCGTAATTCAACGAACTGACCGAAGCCAAAACCAAATTGACCCCCGATGGAATAACCATCGCTGAGTCCCGTATTTTTTCCCCAATTTGAATACTCAATGGACGGAGGTAATGTGTAGCTAATGCCCTTTACCTGGGCTTGTAGTGCTTGTGTGCCTACGACCAAGAATAGGAGTAAAAGTTGAAGTCTATTTTTCATGTGTGTGAATGTATTACTTAAAATTATTCATCATAGATGTTTACAATCTTAACCATAAAATTGCGTTCCGAAGAAATCGGAATAAAACTCATGAGGAAACGGCAGTCTAAAATTCCACGGTGTAAGCAAATTCTAATACTTTGCGAATATGTGCCCGTTTCTGTGTGGGAATCGGGAATGTTGAAATGCAAAAGTGTAGCGGTTCTTTCCCTATTGAGCAAAAGAAAACGCTAATTTGAGAAAATAAAAGCCTTTAGCTTCTCAGATTAGCGTTGTACAAACAGGCGTGGAGGAACTGCCTTAATATCAGAAATTATGATGTAAACTGATTTGAGTTTGTCCTTTTGCCCAATTATTCGTCGTTTGTTTCATCCAACCTCCTTGAACCCGAAGGTTATCTTTTAAGCCGAAACCCAAACCAAGGTATGTACGGTTTCGGTCAAATAACTCGACGGTTCTGTCATTACCAATATTACGCTGTCCGTTGATGAATATCTCGTTATAAAGTGCGGCGTAAACGGTTCCTTTCTTTAGCTCAGTAGCGTTCAGCGGCACATTGAGAAAAAGATTGTAACGATAGCGGGTCCGGAAATCCTGATTCTGCACCCAACGCTGTTCGTACCTCATCCGGTGAGTAAGGTAAAATCGATTCCCTACCTTTTGCGGAATGAGAGCTTCTTGGTAAACACGGTTCTCATTTACATTATTTGTTCCTTCGCCAAATTGCCCGGTGGTGATATTAGCGTAACCAGCGGCGAATAAAATATTGGCATTTTTAGGAGTATACGTGACGCCTGTACGAAGCAGCAATTGTTCTAAGTCCGTTCCGACATTCCAGAGGCGAAGTTGATAATCTCCCTGTATCCCAAACTGACTATTCTTTATTTTTTTCTGAAAGAAATACATGTACCAAGAGCCAAGTTGGTCCTCATCCGGACCACCTTGAGCCATCGAAGAAAAGGTTATCGCAAATAAAATAGCGGCGGTAAGGAATAGTTTCATAATCTGGTGCATTAAAAGTAAATAAGCCCGACAATTTGACTGGTGTGGAGGTTATAAACCGCCCCCACAATTAGCACGTTTTCCCTTGCAAACTGATTGCTCAGAACTGGCTCAAGACCACGCAGAAGCTTTACCTGTTGCAAGACGTTTTCCCTCACCGCAATACTTATACGCTTCTGCGGGATCTGAGGTGCGGCTTTTGGTAATTAAAGCCGCTGGCTTTTTGGCGTTTAAAAAAGTAATAATGGGAATGCGTGATACATATACTGTTGGGTGGAAAACACCCTGCACCACCATCGTACAGCTTAATCGATAAAATAAATAGTTTTAAAAGTCAATTCAAACCCCTACTTCTTCCAAAACCTTTTCTACCACAATATCTTTTTCGATTCGGAGGTTATCGATGATAAATAACTGTCGGTCGGGCGTGTTTTTACCCATGTAGTAAGACAGCACTTTCTTGATGGAAGATTCTCTGTCGAGAATTACGGGATCAAGTCGAATTTCTTCGCCGATAAAATTTTCAAATTCATGCGGTGAGATTTCACCAAGACCTTTAAATCGGGTAATCTCGGGTCTGCCGCCGAGTTCGTTTATTGCTGCTACTTTTTCTTCGTCTGAGTAGCAATACATTGTCGTTTTCTTATTCCGAACTCTAAAAAGCGGAGTTTGGAGAATGAACAAATGCCCTTCTCTAACCAAGTCGGGAAAAAACTGCAAAAAGAATGTTAACAATAATAGCCGAATGTGAGAACCGTCAACGTCGGCGTCGGTGGCAATTATTATTTTATTGTACCGCAACCCGTCAATGCCGTTTTCAATATCGAGGGCGTGTTGGAGAAGATTAAATTCTTCGTTTTCGTAAACCACTTTTTTCGTCAATCCATGGCAGTTGAGTGGTTTTCCCCGTAAGCTGAAAACAGCTTGCGTCAGCGGGTCACGGGCTTTGGTAATCGAACCACTTGCCGAGTCTCCTTCGGTGATGAAGAGCATGGTTTCCTGATAATTTTCAAACGATACGTCTTGTAAATGGTATTTACAGTCTCGTAATTTTTTATTATGCAAGTTGGCTTTTTTCGCCCGTTCGTTCGCCAGTTTTTTTACTCCCGCTAATTCCTTTCTTTCTCGCTCAGACTGCTCAATCCGCTTTTTTAGGGCGTTGTGTGTTTCAGGATTCATGTGGAGGAAATTGTCCACTTTTAATTTTACGAAGTCATTTATAAAAGTCCGAACTGTCTGGGCATCATCTTCCGGCGACATAGTAATCGAACCAAGCTTCGTCTTTGTTTGAGATTCAAAAACGGGTTCCTGCACCCGAATCGAAATTGCTGAAATCACCGATTGTCGAACATCTTCGGCGGCGTAATCTTTACCGTAGTGTTCTCGTACTGCTTTTACAATAGATTCCCGAAACGCCGATAGGTGTGTTCCGCCTTGCGTAGTATTTTGTCCGTTTACAAAGGAGTAGTATTCTTCTCCGTACTGGTTACCGTGAGAAAAAGCAAATTCAATATCATCGCCTTTCTGGTGAATGATTGGGTAGCGAAGTGTTTCAATATCGGTTTTGCGTTCCAGCAAATCAAGTAGTCCACGTTTTGAAAGGAACTTCTTGCCGTTGTATTCCAAGGTCAACCCCGCGTTGAGGTAGCAGTAATTCCACAGCATATTTTCGACAAATTGTGGAATGTAGCTGTACTTTTTAAATACTGAAGTGTCAGGTTCAAACTCTACCAGAGTGCCGTTTGGTTTGTTAGTGGCTTCGAGCGGTGATTTTTTTAAAATTTTACCTTTAGAGAAAGTCGCCCAGGCAGCTTGACCGTCACGAAACGCATGTACTTTAAAATATTCGGAAAGGGCATTCACCGCTTTTGTTCCCACACCGTTTAATCCAACGGATTTCTGAAACGCTTTACTATCGTACTTTGCCCCGGTATTTATTTTGGAAACTACGTCAACTACTTTTCCGAGTGGAATTCCTCGTCCGTAGTCACGAACAGAGACTTTACCTTCGTTCATCGAAATCTCAATTGATTTTCCGTGACCCATTGCGTACTCGTCAATGCAATTATCGAGCACTTCTTTTAGCATAACATATATTCCGTCATCAGGCGAAGAACCGTCTCCGAGCTTTCCTATGTACATACCTGGCCGCAACCGAATGTGTTCTTTCCAATCAAGTGAGCGTATGCTATCTTCGTCGTATCTTACTTTGGAGCTATCTTGAGCCATTTATATATTCTATAGTGTTGTATGAATTGATTGTAAATTTAACGTTTTTTTTACTCAAATGAAGCGTCTGTATGTTAACTTATTTTAGACATATTCGCCGAAATTTAATGACTACTGGCAAATCTTGCGTTAATTTGCACGTTGTTTCAAAACACTGTAGAAATATTGCTTAGTAAAATTAATAAACCGCTCCTTTTCGAAATGAAAATTCACATCAAGTTTAGCAGAAAGCTATCATTGGCTATAGTTTTCCTTTCTATAACCGGAATTTCAATAGCCCAAACGGCTCCCGCTCCACAGGGTGCGGGTTCAAGTACCTCCCAAGCAGCGGGTAGTAATCAGGCTGCTGCGGCGAATCAAGGTACAGTACCTAATAATAACGCCACGTTGAGTGGGTTAGCTGATACAACTCAATTACAAAACCTGCCTCCGGCGGGACTGCCAGTTTCTCAACCTAAGACGGTTTTGGAACGCGTGTTTGGTTATAATTTATTTAGTACAGTTAAACTGGATGCAATCAGCACTACCGCAAATATTACTACACCTAATAACTACGTTTTAGGACCTGGAGACGAACTCGTGATTGACATCACAAACGTAGACGGTTATTCGCAGCAGCTTGAAACCGTAACGGTGAATCGAGATGGAAACATAACCGTTCCGAAAGCTGGATTGATTTACGTGGGTGGAAGTTCGATTTTACAAGCAAAACGCAAAATAGCTGCGGTACTTGGTAAGTTTTATGGCGGAATCTCAACTAGTGCAAGAGGTGGTTCAACCACTCTGAATTTATCACTTGGGCAGCCCAGAAGCATTACGGTGCAAATATTGGGTGAAGTTAATGCTCCCGGAACGTATTCAGTTACGTCACTGACAAGTATGATGAATGCTCTTTACCTGTCCGGAGGTCCGAACGAAATAGGAACCTTCAGAAAGGTTAATCTTGTAAGGAACAACGAAATAGCCGCTACGCTTGATTTATACGATATTCTGACAAAGGGCTTTTCCCCATCGGATGTTTTATTAAGAGATCAGGATGTGATTCAGGTGGGTACTTTCGTCTCAAGAATGGCAGTTGAAGGTAATGTGAAGCGACCGGGCTTATTTGAACTTTTGCCGGGACAAAGGTTGATTGACTTGGTAAATTACGCTGGTGGTTTCGGACCCGATGCTTATTCAAAGCAATTAAAAGTATATCGTAATACTTCGCGTGAGAAAAGAATAGTAAATGTCAATAAGATTGATTTTGATGCTTTTGCAATGAATGATGGTGACTCATTGGTTGTTGACCAAGTACTCAAACGTTTTGAGAATTTAGTAACCATAGAAGGAGCTGTTTTCCGTCCCGGAGAATTTTCTTTAGATAATAATCCTACGTTATTAAGTCTTATAGAATCGGCAGAAGGTTTTCAGGAAGATGCACTTATCGGACGCATAACGATTTTACGTTCAAACGAACTGTTGGAGTTTGTGAACATTCCGGTAAACGTGCGTAACATCATGGACGGAGCAACCGAGGATATCAAACTAAGAAGGGAAGACCAGGTTATTGTACCTTCCATATTTTCCCTTAATGAACCATCAACGGTTCGGATTCAGGGTGCTGTAAATAACCCGCTTGTGTTGGATGGTGGAATAAGCTTAGCTTATGTGAAAGGACTTACATTAAAAGATGTTTTAGTAGAGGCGGGTGGATTAAGAGAGTCTGCCTCTTTGGGCAGGGTAGAAGTGGCACGGAGAAAAAGAAACGTAGATCCTACCTCTTTGGACGCTGCAATCTCAGAAATTTTCTATTTTGATGTTGATCCCAACCTTAATTTTGCCGCAGGAGGTTCGGAGTTTGAACTACGCCCCTACGATGAGATATTTGTGCGGACATCACCTAATTACGTTGCTCAAACGTTTGCAACAATTGAAGGTGAAGTACTTTTTCCATCCAACTATGCATTGAGGTCGAAAGATGAAAAAATTTCAGACCTGATAGCCCGTGCGGGAAATTTATCACCGCTTGCTTTTGTAGAAGGAGCAACGCTTATTAGAAGAATTCAACTGAGTGAGCAAGAAATCAAGCTTAGACAAGAAACGTTGTTAGATATTCAAAGAGGAGCACAAAACAACGAAGTAGTGAGCACCGAAGAAATTGACCCGACTGAGATGGAAGCTATTGGTATAGACCTGAGGAAAATTTTAGCTAATCCCGGTTCTAAAGATGATATGATTCTCATCGATGGCGACGTTGTTCGTATTCCGAAGCGGCTCGAAACGGTGCGGGTACAAGGAGAAGTCCTTTATCCTACGTCGGTTCGTTTCCAGAATAATAAGAACTTTATAGATTACATATCAGAATCAGGCGGATTTAATAAAAAAGCTCAAAAATCGTTAGCTTACGTACTCTATCCCAACGGCTCAGTAGATAGAACGCGAAGGTTTTTATTCGTAAATATCTACCCGGATATTGAGCCAGGTTCTGAAATTATCATACCAAGACGAACTGTAAATACACAGCAGAAAATTGCCCAGACAAACTCATTGGTTGGAACCATTACGGCAAGCGTAACGGGATTACTTACGCTATTCACTCTTTTACAATTTCGAAACTAATTTTCTATAATGGATAGTAATCTTAAAGAACAGGAAGTTTCTACCAAAGAATTTCTCACCGAAACCGCAAAGTTTTTCCAAAATATTGGTAAAAGCTGGCGTTTACTGATGATTGGTCTACTTTCGGGAGCCATTATCAGTTTTGTGATGGATATTGTAAACGAAAAAGAAACAAATTACATCGCAACGGTAAGCTTTAATCTTGATATCGGTGGAGGTAGTAGTCAGAGTATGAATCAGATGTCTGGCTTCGCAACAGCTTTCGGGGTTGGTGGTTTTCAACAAAATCAGAGTGGGGACTTGTTAAGCGGTGCCAATTTTCCTACGTTAGCCAAATCAAGAATTGTTTTTGAAAAGGCTTTGATGACCAACGTAATTGTGGAAGGTGATACCATGCTGATGGCCAACTACTATAAAGACAGCAGCGATATTGAAAATACGGAATGGGCGGGAGGGCTCTTCAAGAAACCTAAAGAAAAGTTTATCGATTATCGGTTCGTCCAAAAATCTCCCGACGAATTTACCCCTGATGAGAACGAGGTAATAACTTCACTTTACACTCATTTATACGATAAGACAAATTTTGAAGGTGTAAACAGCAGTTCGTTAACGCAGCTTTCTGTGGTAAGCACCAATGATATTTTGGCTAAGGTATGGGCGGAAACTTTGTTAAAAACAACGGAAAGTTTTTACAAAGAAGTGAAAACGCAAAAGACTCGTAATATGCTCGTTGAGCAGGAAAGTAGGTTAGATAGCCTCCGTAGTCTGATGAATGGAACAGATAGCCAATTGGCTAGTCTAACGTTCCGAAATCCTAATATTGTAAACCCAAATGCTCAGATGAGACAGCAGCAAGTTGGGAGAAATAACAACTTCTACAGCACTCAGTATTATACTCAGTTAGCAAATGTGGAGTCTCTTAATCGGTTGTTGACAGAACAAACGCCGATTTTTACAATTATTGATCCTATTCGACTGCCGCTAATGGTTTATTCAGGCGGCTTGGGGCAGAGTTATAAACTTGGTAGTATTTTAGGTTTGGTGATAAGTCTTGTCATTGCAATCGTTCTGAATACTTACCGTGAAATTGTTGGTGAAGAAAAATAAAACTTATGGATTCGTCTTCGAAAGAAGTATTAATATCAAACGGTAAATCGGCACTTCATTACTGGAGGGAAATTTGGCAAAGCCGGGAGTTATTTTGGATACTCGCTAAGCGTGACATTTTAGTTCGGTACAAACAGACCGTTCTGGGTGTTGCCTGGAGTATAATTAGGCCGTTACTGACCGCTTTAGTGATGGTTTTCGCTTTTGGTAAAATTGCCAAACTCGACGAGGATACAAGTATTGCGTATATGCTTGTTGTGATGCCTGGCGTAATTGTGTGGTTATTCTTCTCACAATCATTAGCTCAGATAAGTAATTCTATTGTGGGTAATACAAACTTGGTTTCCAAGGTCTATTTTCCCCGTTTGATAGTTCCGCTAAGTTCATTAATGATTGGTCTGCTAGACGCCATGATTGCGTTTGGGCTTTTCGTTCTTCTTTGTTTTTGGTATCAATATATCCCTGATTGGAAGATAATATTTGCCCCTGTCTTCATGTTCTTAGCTTATATGGGTGCGTTCGGCTTTGGTCTTATCGCTGCTGTATTAAATGTAAAATACCGGGATATTGGTCAAATAATTCCTTTCATGATCCAATTTGGATACTTCGTTTCCCCAATCGCTTATACAAGTGAATTGGTTCAAACTAACTTGAGTCAAACGTCGTACGGAGATTGGTTTTACCTCTTATACACCATAAATCCGGTAGCAGGTTCTATTGACGGTTTACGTTGGAGCTTGTTGGGTGATTTTTCTGCATTCAACTTTCAAAGTTTTATTTCATTAGTTATTTTTGACATCGTTACGCTTGTCATATCAATTCGGATGTTCCGTAAAAATGAGAACTCCTTCGTTGACTACATCTAAAAAGTACATATGTCCGTTATTTCAGTAAATAATATTTCTAAAAAATATATTATTAAGCACCAAAGCAAGCAACAGGCAAATGTCAAGCATGCGATGTCGGGTTTTCCCAAAGCACTTTTTGGAAACAAGAAAACTGAAGACGAAGAATTTTGGGCATTGACCGATATCAGCTTTGAAGTTGAACAAGGTGATCGCCTCGGTTTGATTGGATCAAACGGTGCGGGAAAATCAACACTACTTAAGATCTTGAGTCGAATTACCGAACCCACCTCTGGCAATATCCGTATGAAAGGTCGTTTGGCTAGTCTATTAGAGGTAGGGACCGGTTTTCACCAAGAACTGACCGGGAGGGAAAATATATACCTTAACGGTGCGATTTTGGGAATGCGAAGAACCGAAATCAAAAAGCACTTTGATGCCATTGTTGATTTTGCCGGAATCGAGCGTTTTCTTGATACTCCCGTAAAGCGTTATTCTTCAGGCATGTACGTTCGGCTTGGTTTCGCCATTGCCGCCCATTTAGAACCAGAAATTCTGATTGTTGATGAGGTATTAGCGGTTGGGGATGCTGATTTCCAAAAAAAGAGTCTGGGCAAGATGAAAGACGTTTCTAACAGCGGTCGGACACTTCTTTTCGTCAGTCACAACCTTACGGCTGTTCAGGGACTCTGTAATAAGGGAGCTTTTTTACAACACGGTAAACTGAAAAGTTTCGGAGAGGTTGGAAACGTAATCAATGAATATGTACAGAGCGTTTCAAAGTTCAAGTTGTCTCAAACTTGGGCAACTCCTGAAATTGCTCCGGGAACGGATGATATTCGGATAAAAAGAATTGAAATAAAACCAACAGTTGAGCTTAAAACGAGTTATATAGATGTACGAATTCCGCTTAAGATAGAGCTTGAGTTTTGGAGCATGATTGAAGATGCTGATTTAAATATTAGCGTATTTCTCTACACAATGGCGGGCGAATGTATTTTCAATATTGGAAGTAGTCCCAAGAATATGAAAAAGGGAATTGTCAGAGGTGAGGTAGATATACCGGGCAGTTTCCTCAATGATGGATCGTACTATTTGTCGGTAATGATCGTGAAAGATTCAGCAACTCCGCTGTTTTTCTTCGAAGATGCAATCGCCTTTGAAATTCAGGATTTTCGGGAGGAAACAGCTTGGTACGGAAAGTGGCCCGGGGCAATACGTCCGTTATTTATTCCGGTAAATACGTGGCAACAAGAACTTTTATAATTTTAGTTAAATGGGTAAGCAGGCATTAAATAATTTCGTAGGATGTAAGACTTTTCTCACCGCACTTTTTGTGTTTGTCGTTACTATTTCAAACGGTCAACAGATAAAAGCACCGGTGGAATCCAGAGAGTTCGCAATGACACTGCTCAACCTCGAGGAAAGCGACCCAAATCACGGATTATCCTGGATAAATGAAATGTACATTTCGGGAGTGAGAACAATCATTCTTACGGTGAGATGGGATATGGTTTATGTGGATTCAAAATCAAATGCCGATTGGCAGCTTTTTGATAAGCAAATGAAGTTGATTTCTCAACTTGGCATGAAAGCAGGATTGAGAATACACCTTGGACGTAAAAGGCTAAAATGGGATGGATTCTGGACGGACGAAGAAATTATGCGGGATTTTAAAGGTATTCCCTCGATTGTCGGATACGCTGAATCTCATTTTTCCTACTCAAGCGAACGAGCTACAAATAAAGCTAATGACTTCATAAAAGAGGTTTGCGAACGTTATAAATCCTACCAACAAAGTGGAAATATCCTTTTTGTGAATGTTTCTACCACACAGGATCAGGAAGCCGGATTCTTTTACCGCAATCAGGAACCAACCGAAAGTATTTCCTACGCTTCTCTTTATGACTTTTCAAAACCCGCCTTGGCTGATTTACAACGTCAGATGGAAGAAAAGTACGAAAACGTAAATACACTGAATAAATACTGGATAACGAAATATACTAAGTTTTCGCAAGCTGCTCCGTACATTACCAAATGGAATCCCCGAACATCGTTTATTGGTAAACGTGGCAAAGACTTTTATATGGCAAGGAATTACCAGTTAAAAAACTTTCTCAAAATTACCGGGGACGTAATCAAAAGCGTAGACCCCAATTATAAAGTCTGTTATGATTTTGGCTCATTAACAGATATTGGTAGTGATCTGCGTGGTACATTTAGTGCTACTTCATTGGCTGAGCATTGCGATATTCTAAAACATAACGACGAACGTAGAGAATGGTCTTTTGATATTTTAGCCCATAATGTGAATAAACCATTATATAATGAGATATATCCGCAAGATAGGTATTCGATACAGGACATGGTAAACCTCACAGACTGGTATTTTGAGAATGGCTCGTCCTTAGTTACTTATTTAGTTGCAAGTGATGAACACGCTCGAAAATTCAAGCAAGTTCTTGCTCAGACAAAACGGTGGTATAATGAACCAATCAGACCAATAGTTGCTGAGAAGAAGATGGATATATATGTTTCTCAGTTAATTGATAATTACCAAAAAGTGTTTGACCGGTGGCAAAGTGTTTCTAAAAATGGGACAATTAAAGTAGCTGTTGATTTGAAAGAGGATGTTCTTGAAGTTGAAAAAATAGAGATTCTACCTTACAAGTCACCGCAAGAACTCGCCACTTTGTACGGCTATTATACACCTGATGACGATACTCATCAGGGTACCGGAAATGGTGAAGGCGTTGTAGTAAATCCTCCGCCATCACCGGGTACGAGTGATACGACTAATAGTCTACCTTATGCACTTCGTAAGTTTACTCCTGAGCCACTCATAGTAAAAGAATCATTTCGCACTTCGTTGGATAACGATATATTCCTTGATGTAGATGGTTATATTTCCACTATAGAGTTAGTAAGCGGCCCCAAGTGGCTGACCTTTCATCCAGAAGGATTCTTTTTTACCGGGCAGCCGCCTGAGTTAGGAAAATTTGATGTCAGATTACGTGCTTACGATAATCGGGGGGCTTGGGTGGAGGACTCATTCATATTCGAGGTAGTTCGACCAACTATTAATTTCACAATTATTGAAGCCAATTATTTCGATGTTCCAATAATAG
This sequence comes from Spirosomataceae bacterium, assembly GCA_047630355.1. Classification (GTDB taxonomy): domain Bacteria; phylum Bacteroidota; class Bacteroidia; order Cytophagales; family Spirosomataceae; genus JANQUM01. The sequence continues at coordinate 13,910 of JBLHXN010000015.1, forward strand.
AATGGGCAAGTCTTGTTGATAAGCAAGTACTGTACATAGATGAACTTCCTCAATTTATGAATTTTACAGCCGAGTGCAATGTAGACTCCATTACCATGGATTTTGAAATGACTGGTCCTTTCTATAAAAAGAACTTATCAGAGCGTTTGCCATTCAGCTTATTTGGCGAGGGTAGGGGGTATTATCCACCAGAAGGAACTTACCAACTTACGGCGTCGGCTCTCAAAAGAGACTCCGTAATTACCACAAATTCAATCTCGTTCACTTTGCTCGCAAACAGAAATTCGGATAAGCCAACCGAATGGTTAACTTACCCGAATCCTTTTATAGATGTATGTAATGTGAAAGTACCAGCTGATGTTGATCCGACAAACATCTCATTCAAATTAGTTGACTTGAGCGGGCGTGTGAGTAATATTGACGACAGCCAGATAACTTCTGTGGAGGAAACCAAATACATCAACTTGCGAAAAAACCACTTGCAGCAAGGAGCATATTTTCTTCAAGCTATTTTGGACGGTGAAGTAGTTTACCAGTTCAAAATCTTCAAAAAGTAATTAGGTTATAATTCCGTTTACTACTTTACCTGCTACGTCTGTTAATCGGTAACGGCGTCCTAAATGTTTGTAAGTGAGTTGCTCGTGATCTAAGCCCATTAAGTGCATAATTGTGGCGTGGAAATCATTCACATGAACAGGATTCTCGGTGATATTATAACCAAACTCATCCGTTTCTCCGTAAACCATTCCCGGCTTTACTCCACCGCCCGCCATCCAAATCGAATAGGCTCTTGGGTGGTGATCACGACCGTAATTTTCTTCGCTAAATTTGCCCTGACAGTAATTTGTTCGTCCAAACTCTCCGCCCCATATTACGAGCGTTTCATCAAGCATTCCGCGTTGTTTCAAATCTTTTACTAAAGCTGCTGAAGCCCGGTCAACGTCAAGGGCTTGCATAGGCATTTCGCCTGTCATGTTCCCGTGCTGATCCCAGCCTTGGTGGTAAAGTTGTACAAAGCGTACACCTGACTCTGATAGCTTTCTTGCAAGTAATGCGTTTGCGGCGTACGTACCGGGCACTAAGCACTCTGGTCCGTACATTTTTATGATATGATCGGGTTCTTTTGATAAGTCTGTTAACTCAGGTACGGCGGTTTGCATTCGATACGCCATCTCGTACTGCTTTACTTTTGCCTGTACTTCGGGATCACCATTCTTTTCAAAACCTAAATGGTTAAGCTCCGCTAAGTTATCAAGCATCCTTCTTCGACCGATTTTATCCATGCTTTCTCGGTCGTTCAAATAAAGAATTGGATCATCGCCGCTACTAAAAACTACGCCTTGGTGCGTAGAATCAAGGAAGCCGTTTGTCCATAATTTAGAGTAAACTCCCTGACCATTACCTTTGCCTTTAGAGAGTAGAACGCAAAAAGCGGGTAGGTTTTGGTTTTCGCTACCTAAGCCATAACTCATCCAGGCCCCCATACTTGGGCGATTCCCGACTTGTGCTCCTGTCTGCATAAATGTTAACGCAGGGTCATGGTTAATTGCCTCCGTGTGCATTGATTTTATTACGCAGATTTCATCTGAAATACTTGCGATATTTGGAAATAATTCACTAATCCAGGCTCCTGATTTCCCGTGTTGGGCGAATTTGAAATACGAACCAATCAGCGGAAATTTGTTTTGATCTGCGGTCATCCCCGTTAGCCGTTGACCATTACGAATGGATTCGGGTAATTCCTGTCCCGCCATTTTATTTAGCGTGGGTTTGTAATCAAAACTCTCCAATTGACTCGGTGCACCGTTTTGAAACAAGTAGATTACCCGCTTTGCTTTAGGAGCAAAATGAGCGATGCCAAGAGGTAATTCCGCTCCTGCATCAGCAGCTTTACCAGTGAATAATTCTGGTACTAATAGCGAGCCCAAAGCAACACTGCCCAAACCAACGGCCGAACGGCCTAAGAATTGACGACGGGTTACGTTAAACTTATGATCTAAAAATTCTTTTGACATCTTTCTTATAGGTTGAATAAATTAATTTCGTACGATTGCCTCTTCCATATTGTACATCATTTGTACGGTTTGCATAAAAGCAGCTGCTTTCGGAACGTTCTTGATTTTTGCGTGCGGAGCTTCGCCAATTTGTAATGTAGCTTCAGCTTTAGCAGGTTGCTGTTCAAAAAAGTCGAGTTCGGCACTGTAATACTGACCGATTATCTTCAATTCTTTATCGGTTGGTTGACGGCATATAATCTTACGGAAAGCTTCTGTAAGGTTTACTTTATTGTCAGTTGCTTTGTTGCTCAGTTTTTCTGCAATTACCCGCGATGCCTCCATAACGTGCGGGTCATTCATCATGACAAGTGCCTGCAAAGGCGTATTAGTTGAACCACGTTGAACTTCACACTGATCGCGGTTACTAGCGTCAAAAATGAGCATCGTAGGAGGCGGAACAGTACGCTTGATAAATACGTACATTCCCCGACGGTAAATATCCTGACCTTTGTCCTGAATGTAACGCATCAACGAACCACGCCCGGAAGAAGCTACTTCCCAAAGTCCCTTAGGCTGGTAGGGCTTTATACTTGGCCCGCCTACTTCAGTATTTAATAAACCGCTACTTGCTAATACGTGATCTCGAATATTTTCCGCCATAAACCGCAGGCGTGATGCCCGTGCTAAATAGACATTTTCAGGATCAATGGCTAAATGTTTTTCTGAGAGAACTGACGATTGTTTGTACGTTGATGAAAGAACCATTTTTTTAATGAGCCTCTTCACATCCCAGCCATTTTCTTGAAAATCCACGGCTAACCAATCCAATAATTCAGGGTGGGAAGGCAAATTACCTTGCATTCCGAAATCTCCGATTGATTTCACGATTCCTCTTCCGAAAAACTGACCCCATATCCGATTTACATAAACCCGGGAAGTAATTGGGTTTTCATCACTTAGCAACCAATCGGCTAAACCTGCTCGGTTTGGAGCGTACTTTGTGGTATCAAAGTCAAGGACACTTTTGGGCAAACCAAACGTAACTTCACGCCCGTGATTGTCATAAACACCTCTTTCCAAAATATAAGTTGGACGAAGTTCCTTATCATCTTCCATGATCATAACCATGACATCAGACGTGTCCTTCTTGTTAATGAAATTTAAAATACCATTTACTTCCTTCGTTGATATTTTCATGTTGGGCGGATCAGCGAAAGATGCGTCAATGGTTCCGTAAATTCCTTTTTCTGGAACTTGATTAAAAAACGCAAAAGTTTTGTAGTACTCTTCCTGACTAATAGGATCGTATTTATGGTCGTGGCAGTGAGCACATTCAAACGTCAAAGACAAGAATGCCTTCCCGAATGTGTTTGTCCGGTCGGTCACGTATTCGATACGGTATTCTTCGTCAATTACGCCACCTTCCTGCGTGATCTTGTGATTGCGGTTAAATCCGGTTGCGAGTATTGATTCTTCATTGGCATTCGGAATCATATCTCCGGCTAATTGCCAACGAGCAAATTTTTCGTAAGAATAATTACTGTTGAATGCGTGAATGACCCAATCTCGCCAAGGCCACATCGTGCGAAGTCCATCATCCTGATAACCGTGCGAATCGGCGTAGCGAGCCACGTCCAACCAAGAAGTAGCCATTTTTTCGCCGTAATGCTTTGAAGCCAGTAATTCGTCTATAACTTTTTCGTAAGCATCGGGTGAATTATCTTTCAGAAACTTATCCTGTAATTCAAGCGAAGGCGGTAGTCCGGTCAAATCAAAACTAACTCGTTTTAACAGTGTTTCTTTATCTGCTTCTTCGTTTGGTTTCATTCCTTTACCACGCATTTTGGCGAAAGTAAAGTAGTCAATTTCGTTTGTAACAAAATCCTTATCGGCGTCCGGCAATTCTGATTTCTCTGGCGAAATAAATGCCCAGTGTGGTTTGTATTTTGCTCCTTGCTCAATCCACTTTTTTAGAATCTCGATTTCGAAACCTTTGAGGGCAAGATTGGATTCTGGCGGAGGCATTAATTCGGTCGAATCAGTAGAAATGATACGCTGAAAAAGTTCTGACTTATCCACGCTACCAGCCACAATAGCGTGAGCTCCAGGATTCTCTTTTAGTGCAGCGTAAGCACCTTCTTCAGTATCGAGCCGTAGTCCCGCTTCCCGCTTATTCGCATCTGGACCGTGGCAGACAAAGCACCGGTCAGAAAGTATTGGGCGAACATGGAAGTTATAATCAATTGTTTCGGGAACTTCGGCGAGTTGCTCTTCCACAGAAGAGGAATCCGAACAGCTATATATTGCGGAAGTAAGTAAAATAGATAGGCTCGAAAGCAGCAGATAACCACGCTTTTGAAGGTAATTCATATATTGGTTTATTACTGAGTTGAATAGATGATAAACAAATCTATTAAGTAATAGACGGATTTACAAGTGATATAGTTTGTGATTATTAAATTTTTTTAATAATTCTCCAAGGTGGGCATACTCTCCTGATAGTCAATGAGCGTTTTGATTAGTAAGTCGTTGAGGTCCGTTGTTTAATCAGTGTTTTCAATAGTATAATCATGCAATTATACCGTCTGATACCCTTGGTTGATGCATAGATTTACCGTGGCCTCATAGAGTCTGAAACCTGTGTAAATAATATTGATGGGCGGGCCGAAAATAATTATAAGCTTAAAACGGCTTTTCACTTATCAACCTGCTTGTGAAGAGGAAAAATCGTTTTGATTATGCATCTTATTTCAACACTCTGATTATCGGGTATTGCAAATATTCCCCATCCACAAACGGGCTGTTGTCGTAAAACCACGATGATATTTTACGAGGATTTTTGGCGAAATTTTCGTCTTTCATTTGTTCATCAAAAGCCGCCTTGATTTCAGGACTTGACTTGAGCATTCGTTGCATATACGGCTCCATCACGTATTGCTCGGCGTACTCGGTGCGGCTGAAGATGTGATTCATAAAACCCCACTGAAACAGCGACGACGGACTTTGCGGTTCGAGCATTACTGCCACTAACATAAACTTCGGGTTGTCGTTTCGGATGATGATACTTCCCGCCGGTATTTGTCTGGTAGCTTCCGTGATTTGAGGAACTGCAGAAACCTTAATGTGCCCTTCAAATGGTGAAGTCGTAAATTTAGGGTTGTCAAGTTGATAAGACGAAGCTATGATAATGGTATCTTCCATTATTGTTTCGTACGTAATTCCGTGTTGTTTGATTTTTGCAATCACCTCATCCTGATAAGCAGGAATGATGTACGCCTTCGGTAAAACAATGGTATCTTTAGGCGTATCGTTTCGGAAAACGGGCATATCGTACGTAATTTTTTCTCCCGTAAATTTCGTGTAATCCGCTCCCGTGATGGGCGATTTTACGGTTTCTGATGCAATACCCAGATGTTTAACTGTTTCGGATTTTACGGCTGACTTATTGTCCGCATCCCAGGGGTTCGTTGCCGAACCTTTTGCCGAAGCGTCAAATGTCCAGTTGGTTAGAAACTTTTCTTTCGCACTTGACTTATCTTTTTCAACCGCGGCTGTTAAACTTACGGATTTTTCGGCAAGTAGTTTCAACGCACTTTCCATCAAAACGTACGTTCCCAAAACCCGTTGACGAAAAGGTTTCAGCGAATGATTTTCTACCAAAACCGTTGGTAAGTGAATGACATCGCCGTAAGCGTGCGAGAAGTCAGGGTTGAACGTATAATCTAAATTTCCGTCAATAAAAGTCTTGCCGTTTTTAGCAAATAACAATGGTCCGGGAATATGTCCTAACTCCGACAAATCCGAATCAATAAACGGACGAAGCTCTTCCGAAAGCCACGTGGAAATATTCGGTGAATACCCGTGTTTGCCCATGAAGCCGTACGTAATATCGTATTGATAATCAGCTCCGTCGGTTACGTGAACGTCAAAATACAGCGATGGTTTATACTTATTTATTACGTTAATTACCGTTTGAATCCCTCCGGTTTCTACTTTTACGTAATCGCGGTTTAGGTTGAGGTTTTTACCGTTCGTTCGCCATCCCTGATTTTTCGGTCCGCGTTGGTTCATGCGGTTGTAAACTGAAATTCGTTCGTGTCCTTCCACGTTTAAAATCGGAATCACCACGAGGTTTACCTTTTCAATTAATTTAGGTTTTTCAAAAACAATGTCCCGAATCAACATCATGGCGGCGTCTTTTCCGTCAATTTCTCCGGCGTGAATACCGCACTGAACCAACAGAATGGGCTTCTTTACATTAGGTTGTTTGTGAAAATCCGCATCACTTGAGACAACGATCATCGGAATCATCGTACCGCCGCTACTTTCTCCGGCTTGCGTAAAACTCACCAACGGCGAACTTCCCGCTAATTTCTCGAAAAATTGCAGGGTTTCCGTTCGGTCAGCGGTAAAGATAAAACTACTTTTCTCGGCGGGCGTAACCCACTTATCAGAGTCGGGTTTTATCAACGAAATACTTTTCCCCGCCCACGGAATTTCGGGAGGTAAATATTCAAAGATTTGGGAGTGAGCGGTGAACGTACAAAGTAGCAGTATCGAAGAGAAAAATACTTTCAAGGAGTTACGGTTTTTAGTGAATAACGAAGATAGAAAATATTATTCCGCTGACAACTTTGGGGAAGGCTCTGATTAGTCAGGAGACTAAGCAGAGTGGGTGCCGTAATTTTAATCTTTGTAGTAATCTTTTCGCTTATATTTCTCTATTTTCACAGTCCACTTGCCGTGTATAAGTTTTCTCGTAGTAACCACCACGATTTCTCCTTTTGTTGCGTCTTCCTCAAACTCGGCTACTTTGACTAAACCTCTTTTGGGGATAACTGAATACTCTGTTTTAAGATGCCAACAACAACCACTCTTGTCAAATGTAGAAATTATTTTTCTTTTATGATCTGTCTCAAACATTCCTAAATGCCCGTACGCAAGTTCAGACAACTCAGCACTTGGAACAAATTGCTGTTTTGTCGAGTGGTAAACATATACGTCATAAGAGGGTCCTCCGTAGCTACTCTCATTTCCATTTCTGATTGCAAGGTCTTCTGTACCATCAAAATTAAAATCATCAAAAATTAAAGGACTTTGCTCGCCGTAAAGTTCGATGATGTTTACAGTTGGATTGCTTGACTTATCAACTGAAAAATATAGATCGTCTGAGTAAAAAGTTTGAAATTTCTTTTTTGTAACCCGGTCATATAGTTCAATAGTTCCTTTCCCATTACAATCGCCCTTTGTACAAGTTGTAACCGTGATTTCAGTATTAAATTTTGTCGAACCGTTGTTAACTTTGAACTTAAATTGCCCAACGCAAAAATTGGTTAGTAAGATGAAAGTTATAGTATAAATTGATTGTTTCATTTAGTCTGATGGTTTGTCTTTAATATAGCACCCAACTCTCAAATATGCGTAAACTTTGTCAGACTATTAGAGTTTTTTTTCTGTGCTATTCTTACCGCATTTAATTATAAGTTTTAGGTGGTGTCGGGATTTTCGACCCGACACGGAAAGAGCGGACGAACCAAACATGCAGATTGTAGCATTCTCCATACAAACTTGTCACATTGTATGACTTGATTTTTACTGGAAAACCTTAAACGGTAATGTGCAGGGTCGAAAGACCCTTGCACCACGGAAACAACTCTGTAGAACACTCTGCTTAGTTTCCGACTAAGCAGTGGCGTTGCGGTCTCCTGACCGCCGAGAAAGTAAGTTCTATCTACTGCGGTCAGGGGCCGCTTGCAATGCTGCTTAGTCAGGTAGATTAGATTAAGCAGAGAGGGCCTGTGCGTCATATTGTGTTAGCTTTAAGTTTTTCAATAGCACGAATAAAGTCGTCTTTTATTACTTTTATTTTATCAAGGTCAATATCGGTGCGATAGTTTTCTAAAATGATATCTTTTACATTTACTGTACGTTTAAGTGCATTGATCGCAGCTTCTTTAACGATGAAAACAATCTCCGCACCTGAACAACCCACTATCTTGGGAACAACTGTGCTAATGTCTAATGATGTGTCGAGAGGCATTTTACGACTTGCGACTTTTAGAATTTTGTAACAACCGATTTCATCGGGTTTTTGAATTTCAATTTTGTAGTCAAACCTTCCTGGTCTTAATAGTGCATCATCTAAAAGTTCAGGTCTGTTTGTTGATGCAAGGATTGTTACATTGTCGTATGCTTCCATTCCGTCCATCAACGTCAAAAGTTGATTCACAAATTTTGTATCAAGTCTTGCATTATCTTCGTCTGAACGCTTTTGAGCAACAGAGTCTATTTCGTCAAAGAAGATAATAGAAGGTTGTTTCTCTCTTGCTTCCTTAAAAATGTTACGCAAATTTTCTTCTGACTGTCCATGCCACTTGCTAATTAGTTCAGGTCCACTAATAGGAATAAAATGTGCCTTAACTTCGTTAGCAATCGCTTTTGCTACAAGTGTTTTTCCATTGCCGGGTTCTCCGAAAAGTAAAATACCTTTATGTGGTTTTATACCTAAATGCTGATAGATCTCTGGACGCTTCAGGGGTAGTTCAACAACTTCTCTGATTTGGTCAATTATACTTTCAATTCCTCCGATGTCATCAAAGGTTACATCAGGTATAAATCGCTTTCGTTTATTTGAGTTTTCTTTTTGATCACTATATTCGTCCTCATCTTCGAGCGAATTAGAGATGGAAAAAATTGCCCCTGTCTGCCGTCTTGATTCACTGTCTTTGGTGATGTGTTTTATACTTATAGGCTTTCTTTGAATGGCTGTTCCAAAGAAATCCTCTTTGTATTCAATCTCCCAGTTTGCACCTTCTTCTATGTTTATCGTTTCGGGTAATTGGTCAACTGCTCCTAAAAGTTTCTCCATTGAAAAAATTGGGCAATGCTCAATCTTCTTATCTTCTACTTCTTTCTTCAAATGTTCTTTAATAAGTTCCTTGTCGACCTTCCAAATTTTCTCAGATTCAAAGTTTCCGAACTTATACCAATACTTTGTTGATGAATAATAATAGTCATCGCTTTCAAGGTATCTTTTGATTTCTGTAAGAAATTTACAGCCCCACCCTTCCAGGGTGTTGCTTAAGTCACAATATGCTTTTTTAACTACCGAATTTTCGTATCCCCTTGAACATTTAATAATTTGATTGAACTGATTGAAAAAGTTGTGTGACTGAATTTCTTGTCCTTTGTAAGTCATTACAGTTGTTTTCCATCCATGAATAATGGAGTATAGATTCTCGAAGGTTTTGTATTTGTTGAAGATTTCTTCGCTGTCTGTCCGAATAACGTTGACCGTTGAGTTGTCACCAATGGGATTAAACTCTGAAAATTTTTTAGCAGTGTTTACTGCTGTCTTGTAGTTGTTTGAGGATGATTTACCAAACTTAATTTCAAAATCTTTGTCAGTTATCATTTGCTATGTCGTTTCGTTTTATGTGTGTCGATTGTTGTGAACACAGTTGCAAAAGAATGGTATATATCTCCTACATATGTAAAAGTTTTACTATCAGCCGTCGTGATGAATAATTTTGCACTATTTAGGAATTTAATTATAGAATAATTTTATTTACATTCCAAGATAATTTCCTTGGGAGTAATATTTCTTACTTCAACCTCCGCTCGTGTAAAATGCTGAAATTTCATCCTGGCCTAACTTCGCAGAAGAGCGTAATTAGAGATCCCTCAAATATATAAATTCCCCTCCAATCTCGCACTTTCAAAGCAATATGCTTACTTTTATGAAATAGTATAATTTCAAGAAAGAATACGCTTCATCAATAATATAACTATGGAAACTTTAACTCATTACCGCACCTGCAATCTCTGCGAGGCAATGTGCGGACTCAAAATAACCGTAACTGACAATACCGTCACGAAGATTGAAGGCGACAAAGAAGACCAATTTAGTCGGGGGCATATTTGCCCGAAAGCTTACGGGTTAAAAGATATTTACGAAGACAAAGACCGCCTGAAAAAGCCTTTGAGAAAAACCACATCGGGTGAATGGGAGGAGGTTTCGTGGGGAGCGGCTTACCAAACAATCGTTGCTAAAATAAAGGAAACACAGGCAAATTACGGAAACGATGCCATCGGTGTTTACCAAGGAAACCCCTCGATTCATAATTTAGGAACGATGCTTTACGGACCGGGCTTTTTCAAAACGCTCCGCACCAAAAACAACTATTCGGCTACTTCTACCGATCAACTTCCGCACCATTTTGCGTCGTGGCTGATGTTCGGGCATCCGCTCATTATTCCGATTCCTGACATTGACCGCACGGATTTTATGTTGATTATCGGTGGAAATCCGATGGCTTCTAACGGTAGTATGATGAGCGTGCCGGACGTGGCAAACCGCTTGCGGGACATTCAGAAACGTGGCGGTAAGTTCATGGTCATTGATCCCCGAAAAACCGAAACGGCGGTCAAAGCTGATAAGCATTTGTTTATTCGTCCCGGAACGGACGTTTATTTGTTGCTTTCGTTCATTCACATTCTATTTTCAACAGATGAGGTTGATCTTAAAACGGCGGAAGCTTACACCGTCGGTGTAGATAGATTACGGGATTTAACGGTGGATTACACGCCCCGTAAAGTTTCGGAAATTACGGGAGTTTCCGTTGATGATATTTACGAATTGGTCGGTGAATTTACCAACGCCAAATCTGCCGTTTGTTACGGTAGGGTAGGTGTTTCAACGCAGTCGTTTGGGGGTGTTTGTCAGTGGTTAATTAACGCAATCAACGTCTTGACGGGAAATTGCGACGCCGAAGGCGGAGCTATGTTCACACTTCCGGCAATTGACTTCATTGGGAACGCCAAACCGAAAAACCGACATAACCGTTGGCAGAGTCGGATACGGGAATTTCCTGAATTTATCAGTGAATTACCCGTTGCTTGTCTTGCAGAGGAAATTCTGACTTCTGGCGAAGGACAAATAAAGATGATGTTTACAAGTTGCGGAAATCCGGTGCTTTCAACGCCCAACGGCGGACAGTTAAATAAAGCGTTTGAACAACTCGATTTCTACGTGGCGTTTGATATTTATTTAAACGAAACCACCCGCCACGCCGATATAATTCTCCCGCCCGCCACGGGTTTGGAAAATTCTCACTACGATATTACTTTCCATAATTTAGCGGTGCGAAATACGTCAAAATATTCACCGAGATTATTTGAAAAAAGCGAAGGAGCAAAATACGACTGGGAAATTTATCAGGAGTTGAGTTGCTTGCTATCAGGCGGTTCACTCGAAGATTTTACACCCGAACAACCCGAAGAGAAATTGAAAATGGGAATGAAGTTTGGTCCTTACGGATTGAATTTTGAGGAAGTAAAAGAAGCTGTTCACGGCATCGACTTAGGAGCAATGAAACCGCAATTTCCAGAACGTTTGGTGAGTGAAAGTAAGCAACTCGATATTGCCCCTGATTTATTAGTAGCCGACTTACAGCGGGTAAGCGATACGTTTGATGAACTGACCGAAAAAGCAGACGATTTTCTGCTCATTGGACGGCGGCATTTACGGGATAATAATTCCTGGATGCATAATGCTCCGAGTTTAATGAAAGGGCGAAATCGTTGCACCTTGCAAATGAACCCGAACGATGCCGAATATTTACAATTAGTTGATAAACAGTCGATTAGTGTAAGTTCGCGGGTTGGGCAAGTGGAACTGCCGCTGGAAATTACGAATAATATGATGCCCGGCGTGGTCTGCATGCCGCACGGTTATGGTCATGGGAAAACGGGCGTTCAGCTCGATATTGCCAACCAACACGCCGGAGTAAGTATCAACGACTTAACCGATGATTTAGTCATTGACGAACTCACCGGAAATGCTGCTTTTAGTAACGTGAAAGTGACGGTGAAAGCGGCTTGATTTTCGGAGAAGTTGTTAGCTAAGTTTGTCACATCGAGCGTAGTCGAGATGCTCATATAGGACTGTTCTCGACTACGCTGGGCCTCGGTGGCTCGAACTGACAATAAAAGCTCATTCCTACTTTCATTTCTATCTCACCACCGCCACTTTCCCCACAAACCTTTCAGTTAACCCGTCATTCAAAATGAAAACTAAATAAACTCCTGACGGTGCTCTGCCACCGGAAGGAGTTTTCAAATCCCACGTGGCAATTCCGCCGTTTGAAAAAGCGGTAGAAATTACCCGTCCGTCGGGTGTGGTGATTTTGACTTTAGAATCAAAAGACAAACCTTTTACTGTGAAAACTCCGTCAAAATCTGGTCGGATTGGATTGGGGAATAAGGTAATATTATTAAAAGCTTCTTCGGGTTCGGCAGCATCGGTTTGGTAAGAAATAACACCGTTTTGCGATACGATGAATAGCTCGCCCGTTGCGTTTACTTTTAAGTTAGTAATTTGATTGTCAAGAAGCAAACTATTTTCATCGTTGAAGAAGTGAATTTGTTTATCGGTTTCTGGCGAGAAGCAGTACAGACCACCGTTTGTTCCGAACCATTTACGGTTTCCACCGTCTATTTCAACGGTATTTACAATCTGCTGCAACAGTAATCGTTGATTGCCAAAAACTGGTGTAAAGGGTTCCACAGAACTGTTTACGAAATCATTTGTAGTAGGAATAACGGTAACGCCGTTGGTTGTGGATATCCAAAGTAAATCATCTCGGTCGAGAGCAATATCGGTTGGTTGACCGCTCAATCCGTTGAATTGAGAGTAGTTAAAGGTCCGGCCATTGCTTGTTACTCTTAAGGTAGTATTTATCAATTCCCAACGGTTTTCAAATCGGTCGATGATGATATTTTTTCTTGGCGGAAACGGTTTTGGTATCTCGCTCCAATTGTTTTCTTCAAAAACGAATCCTTTATTTCCTACAAACCCCACGTTGCCATTTTCTTTGAAAAAATAACCGTTTTCTTCCGGCAAACCGTTCGGGATTATTGATTGCCAATCATCTGAAATATTCGTGATTAAACCGTTGTTTTCGTCGGCAATCCAAAAGGTTTTTCCTTCAACAGAAACGTCATTTATTTTAGCAACTATTTGATAATCAGCCGGAAGCTCGGGTAAATTGAATAAATTTGATTGTTGAATTAATTCCCAATTCCCAAAAAAGAGAAGATTCACCGACGGTGATAAACTACCGCCTAAAATCCCCGCTGAGGTATTTAGGAAAAGGCTGTCGTTTTTGACTAACACGTTGTTCACCTCAACCGCAATTCCGTTCGGTCCAATGTTGCGGTACGTTTCCCGGGCCTGTCTGCGTTCAAGGTCGATTTCTACTAAACCGAATGCAGTTGCCACGTAGGCACGGTTACCCTGAGTAATGATTTTATTTATTTTCTTGTCTGATGATATTCCCGTTGCATTCCTGATAAAGTCAATGGAAGAAATATCCTTAAATTCATCATTTACACCCAGATTTACAATATCAATTGTTCCACTTTTGTAACCGATAAGTAATTGATTAGCAGGTTTTCTGAAGCACGTTGCTGTTGCATTCATTTCTGAAAGCTGGTCTCGTTTATCAAGCAGTTCAATTGTTGAACCTTCTTTTTTTACCCGGAAAAAACCGTTTGACGTATGGCAATAGGCGTAACTATCTGAGAGCGTAACGCCACGTGCATTTGTATAATTTAGGTGAGTCCGAAAAGAATTTGTGGGAACTTGAGCGGCAACGTTTGTGCACACAAAATGCACAAACAATAAAATTAGCAGACTTTTATTTGATGAATTCATAAACCAAAAAATCACAAGCGGTATGGTACCGTGAAGGTAATTACATTCTCTGTATCTTTGTAACGAAAAAACAAACAAAACTACGCTTTTGAATATGAAAATTGCCCCAAATACGGTTGTTACGCTTACCTACGAATTATATATTGGAGAATCGCTTGATACGGAAGAGGAAGAAGTTTTTGAAATTGCCGAAGTAGTTGGCGAAGACGAACCGATGGTTTTTCTGCACAGCAAAAGTGGCTTGCCGGAAGCTTTCGAAGAAAATATGAATGGCCTTTCGGTAGGAGACGAATTCAACTTTTGGCTTGAACCTGAAGCTGGATACGGTGATTACGATGAAGAAAAAACAACGGTTTTTCCAATCACGATGTTTCAGGATGAATCAGGCGATACGCTTGATGAAATTTTAGAAATTGGAAATGTAGTTCCGTTTACAAATGAAGACGGTTCAAAACTGAACGGACAATTAATCGAAATTACTGATACTGATGTAACGGTAGATTTTAACCACATGCTCGCCGGAAAAGCAATGCACTTTGAAGGCAAAGTTATCGGTGTTCGGGAAGCCACGACTTCTGAGTTAGAACATGGACACGTACACGGTGGCGTAAACCACTAATTTACAAATTATAACAACGTCGGCACAACGCTTCGTAACTGTCGGTTTCACCAAGCATGACTTGTGCGTTATTTGCCACCGTGCGGTGCGAATAATGAGCAATGTCTCCGCACTTTATGCAGATAGCGTGCACTTTTGTGACGTATTCAGCGATTGACATCAAAGCGGGCATCGGACCGAACGGAATTCCGGCGGAATCCATATCAAGTCCGGCAATTACGACTCGTTTGCCTTGATTGGCCAACAGATTCACAACTTTAATTATTTCAACGTCAAAAAATTGAGCTTCGTCAATTCCAACGACTTCGCACTCACCCGCCAACGCCGGAATTTGGGATGAATTGTCTAAAGGAATTGAGGGTATCGCCGTTTGATTATGAGATACAATATCAACGGCATCGTAACGGGTATCAAGTTTTGGTTTAAAAATCGTGACGGATTGCTTGGCAATCTTGGCACGGTTAAGTCTTCGGATCAGTTCTTCGGTTTTTCCCGAAAACATCGAGCCGCAAATCACTTCGATCCATCCGATTTTTTGGTTTTGTCCGCGGGCTGTTTTTGGTTCAATGAACATTATTTCAACAAAAAAATCGTTGTGTATAAAACTGGCAAGGTTTCGTAATACGCCGTAACTTGCCAATCATTTCCTAATGATTTACAAAAGAAACGATTTTGACAATGACCTACAAGTGGGATGCCCAAGTTGCTGAAAAATATGCTAAAGAACTCGCCACGAAAATTTGCGAAGAAAACTACAACGATGCTGATTCTTTAGATGGTGATCAGATTTTGGAAGCGACGTCGGTTCGTCAAGTCAATTTTCTAATAATCAGGTCATTGTATAATAGGTGGCAAGAGGAAACCAGACGTTTACAGAGCCCTTACTTTGACTTCGCTCACCCTGAGGTTCAAGACGCTCTTAGTGAATTTATGAACATCCTTTCCCAATTCATTGCCGTTCGGCAGAAAGAGTTTGAACCGTTATTGGTTGGGGCAATTATGGACACGCTTCAACTGGGAATGAAACCATCGGAGTACTTTTCTAAAATACTTCGCGATTTACCTAATTTTCGGCTTTCGGGTCAATGGGTTGACAGAAATCGTAACTACTTTAAAATCAACACGTGGGTATTCGATGAACTCAAAAAGATTGCCGCTGAAAACCCTTCGATGTACGCCAATGAAGTAATTGAATTAATACACGCAAAACTGAAAGAACGCGATACAGATTCGATAGAAGAGGTTCTGACGGCGTTTAGCGAAATCGTTGCGATACCGTCTGGATTTACTGAACCCGAAAAGGTGGAGGTGGTGGAAGTAGAAAACAAGCCGTCCAAATCATTTTTTGACAGTATTGTTGAAGAAAAACTAATAAGCAGGATTCGTGAAACTTCAGCTAATCAACCTGCTGAGCGTCGTTCAATTGTTGAACCTGAGCCGCAAGCTATCAAACTCGAAATAGCTAAACCACTAGTAGTTGAGCCACCAACTGCTGTGGTGAGTGTAACAGAGGAAATAAAAGAAACGGTAGTGATGCCATCAAGGGCAGTACCGACGATTGAAGTAGAAAAACTTGAAACAAGAAGCGTTAACGAGAAACACGTAATAGTAACACAATCGTTAAATGATAAAGCCACTACTACCGGAATGATGACGGATTATCACCGTTTGAGTAAAGTTGACAGCATACGTAAATCAGTATCGCTGAATCAGCGATATTTGTTCACCAAGCATTTATTTGGTGGTAACGTGGATGCCTACAATAAATCAATAGACGAACTGGATCAACTCTATTCGTTTGAAGATGCCCAAAATTTGGTGATAAGAGAATACGTACCACAGTACCTGTGGAATGTGAAGAGTGTCGAAGTCGAAGAATTTTTTGAAATTCTCCGACGACGATTCAGCTAACTTAGTGGTGAAGTGTAAAATTTTCAAAACTACATTTTATTCCATCTCGTTTATCCAAGCTTTTACGAGGGCTACGCCTTCACTGTGAATTGAAACTCTACCAATTTCGGGCATCATTACGCCAGGATTGGTTGAGTTCATACGATAAGGAATAATGGATTCATCACTTTTGCCGGGAGCAATGGCGAATTTATGTTTTCCGGCACCGATTCCCGCCGCAACAGGGGATTTCAGTACTCCCCAGTGAAATGGGTCTTGTTCTTCAATATTAAGGTACAAGCCAGAAGTCGATGCTGGCCCTGACTTATTATGACAATGAGCACAATTTGCTTCTAAATACGAGCGGGCTTTAAGGTCTAACGAAGCCGTCTGATTGCCTATATTAACTAACTTAATAAATTCTTCCGATTTCGTGTTTGGCGTCAAGTATCCAACTTGTTGCCATTTTATCAATTGATTTATTTTTTCGCCGTTCTCGTAAGTAAGTTCGTTGTCTAACTGCTTTACCTTTGGTCCAATCGGTTGAAACTTATCATTTTGATTGTGACAGCTTTTACACTGATTCTTGTTTGGCATGGCGTATTTAATATCCTTAGCCTCACCGTTTTCATCTTGCCAGTGTACGTCGGTTATTCCCCCCGTAACTTTATATTTTGCGTCAGTTTGTTCGTCATTCCAAACGTAAGGATATGCTTTCCAACCGTCTTCTTGGTTAACCAATAGGCGGGTTTCGATAATTCTCCGTTGAGCTTCCGGCTTTGCAAAATCCGCAGGATAATAAAAGTTTTTTATCAAAATTGCTTTCTGCGGAAAATCAAACGTTTGAGTCGGGTCGTCTAAAATAGAAGCAGAAGTTCCTTCCGGCATCCAAACAAACCGTGATTTGTGAGCATAATCTGTAAACAAAGGCGAAATCGGTTCGTACGACAAAACCTTGTCGTTTGCGATAAGTTTATTTAACTCTCCTTTGAAAAAACCGTATTCAGATAAATTTTTCAACGGAAGTTGAGCAAAATCAATATCAGCGGGCGAACGCAACGGCATTGACCTGAAGCATGCCGTAAAAACGCACGCTAAAAATACTGAAACTGAAATAAGTAATATAATGCTCTTCTTCATTGCTTTACCTTAACCTTTTACACTTCGGCGGAGCGAAGTCAGTAAATTTTCCGATATTCTACTAAACTTATAAGCTTGCTTTTAACTGCTTGCAGTTAAAATTGTCAATATCATTTTCAACGCTGATATCCGAAATTTTTCCGCTGCTTGGAATTACCAAACGGGAGAAACGAAGATCAGCTATGGTTTCTTTTACACAGATGTTATTTGGGTTCGCTTTGGCATTTCCTTCTACGATGCCGTCGTATAAAACGTCTTGTGATTTAAAACACGTTGCGGCAATTAATTTACCTAAATCTTTTGTTACATCAGGCACGCCAAACTCACGTTCGTAAATATTATCGTGAATAAAAATATTCTTTACATACGGACTCCAGCCTTCGTGCGTAGGAATAGGTAAGTCGGTTATGTGGTAACTCGCAATTGATACCGAAACTGTCTTATGATTCAGTATTTTATTGTTAAACACTTCTACGCTGTCTCCGGCAAATATGACTATTCCACTACCCGGCGGAATCATTGAGATTGGGTTTCCGTTTTCGGATGCTTCACCGAGTGCAAAATTTTCGTGATTATTTTCTTTGACTGTATTGTTGTAGATTTTTGTATTTCGTCCCCAAGGTTTGGGTAGTCCGGGCAAATTGAATACTAAGATACCTCCGGTGTTATTTTCGGCGAGGTTATCATGAACAATGGCGTTGTCAGAATTCTCAATTTCGATTCCTGCTACATTTTCAAAAACGTAGTTATTTCGTACGATAATATTTGTTGACTGTCCAACGTAAATTCCTGCGTCACGGCTGTGAGATACCTCGCAGTTTTCAATCAATACGTTATTGCATTGAACAGGATATATGCCGTACGTGCCACTTTTTGCTAAATCAGTGTGAGTCCAGGTGGTGTTTACATCACGAAACGTAATGCCGTCGCAGTGTTGAGTTTTGATGTCGTCACCAGGAGCATCAATGACCGTGAAACCTTCCAATGTAATGTTATCTCCGGCGATTTTCATTCCTTCGCCGCCGGTTGTGAGGTTTTTGAAAGATAAAATACAGCTTCGCATTCCTGAACCTTTGATGGTTACATCACTAACCGCATCTAAAATGAGTTGGGTATTTAATTCGTAAAAGCCTTCGGGAATTTCTATAGTACTACCGTCTTCGGCTTCAATGAATGCCGCTACCAGTTCTTCGATTTGTTCTTCTGATGCTTTGGGTAAATCGCTAATTTCAACTGATTTCGTATTTGAATCATTCGAGCATGAGTACAAAGCCACGATAAAAGAGAATGCAAGTAGTAGTAGTAGTAGTAGTGTACTTTTACTCATTTAAGTTGTTTTCTTGAGGTAGTAGCACAAACTTATAATGAATATTACTCATATGCACTTGACAAAAGTCAAATAACGTTTTGTTTATGACATTTTTGAGCGAATTCTGCTTAGAGTCTCCAATGAAATGCCAATGAACGAAGCGATATGGGTGAGGGGCATCCGTTGAATTATTTCCGGCGATTGTGTGATTAACATATCGTACCGTTGCGTTGCCGTAAGGTGATGAAAAGTACGTCGATACGCCTCAGTAGATACAAAATAGCGTTCAACCATTAAACGACTCAGTCGCTCTATGTCGTGAAATTTATCGTAGAGTTTATAGAGTGAATCCCGGGGTATTGCGAATGATTCAACGTCTTCCATTGCCTGCAATCCGGTTAGAGAGGGTTCCTCAGAAAAAAAACTTGCCAGTGACACAGCAATGTCATTTTCAAATCCAAACCAAACTGATATATCATTGCCGTTGTCGTCAATGATGTATTCCCGCACGGCCCCTTTGGTGATAAAATAAAGCATGGATGATTGTTTTCCAAGCTCTACAATAGTGTCCTTCTTAGAAAAAGAGGTTTTGACAAGATGGCTCACGAATGCTTCGGCTGCTTCTGGTCCGAGGGGGTGAATTTCTGAAATAAAATCTATGAACTCATTCAAAGGGGGATGCTTTTTCGAAATATAGTCTTCTTTCAACTATAAAAAGAAAATTGGGTAATCGCATATTTCGTTTTTTTCTAAATGCCTGAGTTTCTTAGATTCTAATAACCAGACAATTCTGAAGAGCATTTTCCCAATAGGCGATTTAAATTACCATAAATTCTCATCCGTCTTAACGCTCGTCAAATCTTAACAGCGTACTTTTCTAACATTTTCAAGTTTGTATATTCCAACGCCTTTTTATTAGTAGATTTTAAATTAATTTTCGGAGCAACTCCCGCCTTTTCGGCTTCTAACCACCGAATAATGCAGAGACACCAACGGTCGCCTGGTTTTAAGCCCGGAAAATCATACGCCGGAATGGGTGTTGAAAGGTCGTTTCCCTTACTCTTTGTGTAGGAAAGAAAGTCTTCCGTCATTTCAGCACAAACAACGTGCGTTCCTCTGTCGTCAGAACCGGTTTGACAAAAACCGTTTCGGTAATATCCGGTCATTGGGGCGGTGCAGCAGGATTGGAGCGGTTCGTCGTAAATATTTAAAGGTTGCGTTTCCACGAGCTGAATTTGGTTAATGAATAGACTGAACAATAAAAATACGGGAAAAATCATGTGTGATACTTTTCCTGTATAAAGAACTTTTTAGATGATTTTGTTTAGAAAGAGACAAGGGGTGTAGGACAAGTTCTATTTCTTTCAATAACCACAGAGTTTAAAGAGTACGACACGGAGTTGCACAGAGTTATTGTTTGTTACTTCGCGTAATTCCGTGGGTAAACTTCGTGGTTAAGTTAAATTTGTCCTATACCTAGAGACAAGGCCAACTTTCATACATACAGTAGTTAGCATAGTTGATTCATAAATCAAAGGTATTTAATCCCCGTCTCCACTCGTAAATGTTATAGCAATTCCGAGAAGCGATGATAATTCGCTCTTAAAGAATCGGGTGTTTTTCTGTAGTTCCGTATGAAGCGAACGGACCTTTACTTCATCAGTTGAAATAAGTAGGGCAAGCTTTTCTTCGGGCGAAAATTTCTCCAACTCGTTCGCAATTGTATTGATTTGCTCTTTAGTAGAAACCGAAAGGGTAGGACCGCCCTCAACGTTTTCTAAGTAGTCGTCAAAACCAAGACCGTTTCCGCCTTTCCAAACGTTTGTTAAAGCATCGAACTGATTTTTGATAAACTCTAAAGACAAACCAGAATATAAGGCTTCAACTTTTTCAGGTTCGGACTTGCTTTGACCGGGACGTAAACCGAGCGGAAGACCAACTTTGAAATTCTTCAACCCTTCGTAGTTTTTCACAAACTCGTTGTAAAGTGCCGAGGTAGAACTCCCGGCGTCGGTTCCTGAGTTTTGTACGAATTCCGTTTGGTACGTAGCCCACGCAACGTTCACCTCGTCAATTCGTGTGGCGATATCTTCGGCTACTTTCACCGAATAATTGGCGTAATTAGGGTTCGATTGGAAGTTCTTCAAAGCATCTTCATCGAAAAGTAAATAATCTAACGCTAAAAACCCCCTGCTGTCGCGTTCGAAGTCCTGAAAAGTAGGCGTAGCGGTTTTGGTCTTGTTAGCTATTCGCTGAATATTTACCGGGAAGGTCGCAACTTCTTCAAGCAGACTCTTTTGAATCGTCTTCTCTTCTGCCGGACCGAAATTATACATGCTCACTTTTAGATAATTTGAATAAGCAGTTTGCCAAGATAACTGAGCATCTTTTAAACGGGCTTCGCTCGGGTTTGCGGCTAAAGCCTTTAGTTGCATTACTAACTGACTTGTTTGCGTTGAAGCTTCCGAAAATCCGGGTACAATAAGGTTTTTAGCAAAATTGTCTAACATCATGCTGCGGTCAAATTGACCGCCGGAAGGTGCGTCCGGCTCGTTGCAAGATGTTACGAATAGAAGACTTAGCAGAAGAATTCCGGCAGAATAGATTGATTTCATTACGCTATTTTTATTAAAATGAAAATGACGTTGAATTTGTGTAAATCCAACGTCGTAAATTTGTTGAATTATCTACCTTGTTCAGAAACCCAGTTCTTTTTGAAATCTTCAATTTGCTGATCTGTGAAACCGTAGATTGTTTGAAGTTTCTTAATCGCCTGCTGCATTTTTGTCAATTCAGTAACCGGAGAGGATAAGATGTTTAAAGTAGTAGGGGCTTTGCCGGGTGCGACGTTCATTAATGTGAGTGTTTCGTCAATTTGAGCGTCGGTTATTCTTTTTCTTTCAATAGATTTAAATCCGTGTAAAAAACCAATTGCCTCACTAAACGAGTGCATCGCCGAAGAAATGGCTGACTCGTCACGATTCGTAGCGGATAATTTACCGATTACACTTTGTAGGTAGTTTATTGTTGTGGCAGCGTTCGCTTTTTCCCAGTTGTCAAAAATGGCGTCAAATGCTTCGTCGCGTTCGGTATTGTAATTACTGCCGCCTTTCAATGCTGCTTGCAATTTTATGTAGCTTGACTTGATATTTGTGTAAAAACCATTACCATCGTTTTTATCCCGACGAGCAATATAATTCGCCATAAATCCGTCTGGATTTGTTACGTTATTCCCATTATTGCTGTTCGGGAAATCTGGTGTAGTACCCATAATCGCTATCATTTTATCGGTAGTAGTCGCGTCTGGAGTTTTAGCAAGCTTAACGGCATGGTTGTACAAAGCAGCTCCGAAAAGACCTTTTTCAATTAGTTGTTCGTTTTCAACTCCGTATTTATTCAGCAAATAACTTCCGTAAACACCACCTTGTGAGCCATCAGGATTGAACTTTTGTCCACCACTGATTTGTACTAATTCGGCTACCAAAGGCGGGATAAGATTATCGTAATAACTTGTTGTTTGGGTTTTTACCAATGCGTATTTATCATTTATAATGCCGTCGTCAACTTTTCCGCCCGTGCGGCCTTTTTTCATTTCAGTTGAAAGAATCTGTAGATTATTAAGAACTGCTTTTTGAGCAGAAGTGTTTGCCTCAAATTGACTGGCATCGTAAGAAGTCGGAATTACAAGTGGCTGATTTTCGGGTTCTGTAGTTGTTTCGTCGCAAGAAAAAAGAGCGATTCCTGATAAGGTTAATACAAAAAGAGTAGATAATTTCATGTGTAATATTTAGTGATACTGTTATTTAGACTAATTATAAATAATGATGCAAATGTATCACTCAGTCTTTAAAAATGAAACTAATCGGCGATTTTATTTAGAAAGATTTTAAATAAGGGCAAAAAAGAAGACCACTTGTTGAAAGTGGTCTTCTCAAATTCTGAATTTATTAACTCTTTAAGGACTAACTAAGTTTAAACTAATGTTAAAAAATAGCGGGTTGCTAAGCGTGTTATTAAATACTGGTATGTTATCTCCCGTAGGATTTTGTTCAGAAAAGCCATCAAAACGCCAATTGTAACGAAGCCCTGCCTGTGCAGCAAGCCAAACGAAATTCTTAACTTGTTTTTGGTAAGTAATTCGGGGTTTCAATTCGCCACGTCTGATGTAAATATCCCCATTACCGTTAGCTACTATTGGATCATTGTTCAGGTAAAAAGCATTTCCTTCAATCTCGTAACCAAACATCAATAAACTGGTTGGTCCGAAACTTCTTCTTACCTGAATTTTTGCTGGTACCACTGATTCTATTCCCCATTTATCGTTAAACGTTTTGTTGTAATAAATAGCTGGAATGTGAAGGAGTTGTCCGGCACGATAGGTACGGGTTACGCCCACGCCAAACATGGTATTTTCGTCTTTCTTCCAACCGAAAATTCCGATTCCGCTTAGGGTTGTACTCTTTCCCAAATCTAAATCGTCAAAGCCCGTGTAATTTCCACTGACATCTAAATTTCCCTGAAGAATGATGAAGTGTTTATCATTCAGAGGTTTGAAAAGCGTAGCATTCAAGCCGGTAGTTCGTAGCCCTTTTTCGAGTGAACTAAGTAAGCCCGGGTCAGCCGGGTTTTCAAAGCCAACATTAGTATCCCAATAAGTTAAACCCAAATTCAAAATAAAATTACTTCGGGAAATCACGGGTGCGTTAAAAGCTAAACGTAATCCCCTAAATTTATTGACATCGGTGTCTGGCGAACTATTCACAGAAATTGGGAATGGTAACTGAGCTTCGTACCCAACAGAAATTAGTTGCGTTGGGCTAAGCCTCACCACTTTCTGTGTAGCGTAGGTTTTTACCACAAAATTATCGGCGTTGCCAAGTTCATCGAAATTGAAATCGTCTAAGTCAGCAAGAGTAGTATCGGCAGGAATATCCTGAGCTACTGCGTGCTGGTACGTAAAGAAACACATTGTGATTCCTATAAATAGGACTTTTGTAAAGTTCATGTGGGTAGCGGTTAGTGTAATTAGAAATCCAATTATTTTTTAACCTGACGTTTCCACACGTCCGTTTTTCCAAACAAAGAAACACCGATGTAGCCGCGTACTTCGAGTGTATTTTCGTTTACTAAAGTCATCTCGCATGAATAATCGTTGCCCGTTTTTGGGTCGTAGATGTTTCCGCCTTCCCAGACATTCTTTCCGACAAAATCAAAACTACGCATGTTTGTCATACCTTTTAGCGGTACGCTACGCTTAGATTCGTCGGGGTTGTTCACGTCAGTCCGTGGCTTGCCGCTTTTGTCGTTGGCTTCTTTCAGCCACACTATGCGTCCGTAATATTTGCTTCCGCTTTTGTAAATCTGGACAATTCCGGTTCCTTCCCCGTTTTTCCAGAGACCTACCACATCTTCCGCGTCGGCAGCATTCGCTTCTGCAAGGGTCGCATCATCCATAATGGTTGTCTCCACAACGGTTGCGTCCACAACGGTTGCGTCCACAACGGAAGGCTTCGTATCGTTAGCTTTGATAGTAAATGCGAAAGCAGATGTAAATAAAGTAGTGAGGAGTAATTTTGAAAATGATTTCATTTGGTTAATTTTAGTTTGTCCACTTTAACTCGTTCTAACCGGAAAAAATTTCACTTTGTTTATTGATATTATAAATATAACGAGATTACCACACCTTTGAACCGAGTAGTTTCTCGCCTAATTCTGATAATTTAGCGGTATTGTATTTGTCTCTTTCCCAGTTTCTTGGGTCACCCGGAAAAGCGTAGCCTTCGGGAGCAATGCGGTTTTTCCATGAATTTGTCCGCCAGTTTTTTAGTTCGTCGTTCTCTTCTTCGGCGGGCATCATCGAAATGTATTGAGCAATCCTGACTTTATCTTCTGAATTATTCGGACGAATGCCGTGTGGCGTTAAACTATTGAAAATTAGTAAATCGCCCGCTTCAAGTTTTACTTTGTGAAATTCGTCGGCAAATTCTGAGGTGTCGGGTTTGAAACGGTCGCGGTTTTCGGGTTGCGTAGTTTTCCACGAATCGTATTCACGGTAAAGTCTTGGAATGCACTGAAAGCCACCCATGTTTTCGTCGGTTTGATCGGCAAGAGCTATTACGCCTTGTACATTCTGCGGGCGGGTTTCGGGGTCGTAATCCCAATGAATAAAACCGTTGAAAATATGGTCGGGTCGGGTCGGGAAGTTAAGGTTTGCCCGGTCAATAGTTACCCAAAGTTTGTCCGTTCCCCAAACATCGGTGAAAGCATCGTACATCCGCTGAGATTGACGATTATTCCAAAGCGTCTGATGGTTATAAACTTCTACCATGCCGCTGTTAGCGAGTTCTTTCATTTTCATCTCAGCTCGTGGCGGAGCGTACCAAGATTCAGAATCATTCGGGTCTTTTTCTTCAAATTCCCACAGGAAATCGGCGGTTTGTTTGGCTTGTTCTTTCGGAACGGCATTCTTCACGATTACGTAGCCATTCTCTATCCAGAATTTCCAATCGGCTTCACTCAGAACTTTAAGCGGTTTGCCGTTGCTCCGGTCGTTAAGTTTCTGCTTACTACTCGTGGACGTTGATGGATTCCCCGGAATATCTTTGTGGTTTTTGTTTGCCATTTCTACCTGCGGGTTCATTGTTTTGTTTTTCATTGTTTCGTATAGTTTAATGTTGAAATAATAATACAAATTTAGGGTGGTTGAGGTCCGAAATCCACCTCAATAGTATCCAGTATTTGAATTATATTGATAATTTAGAGTCCTGATGTGCTATATATTAGATAATATTACATTTATACGTGTATGAAACTTGCTCTCGAATCAATAAGTCCAAATGAAAGCAGCTCGTTTAAGTTGATAGTAAATCCTCGACTCAGCGATTTTTTCTTTTGGCACTTTCATCCCGAATTTGAATTGGTTTATATTGAAGGTGCTACCGGAACGCGGCACGTGGGCGACCATATTTCTGTTTACAACGAAAGTGATTTGGTTCTGATTGGGTCAAATATTCCGCACCTAAACTTTGACTACCGCGTCAAAACGGATTATCAGAAAATGGTCATTCATATCCGAGCGAATTTTTTACAATATGCAGACGGTATAACGCCAGAACTTGAAAAAGTAAAGCAATTATTAAGGAACTCTGCCAAGGGAATTGCCTTCGGCGAAAAAACTAAAACTCTATTGAAAGAACGAATCAAAGCGATTCACACATTTAATGAGTTTGATCGCTTCTTAGAACTACTTTCGATTTTTAACTTGTTAGCCAATGCCGAAGACACAACGTTTTTACACGTAAGTGACTTTGCTAATAAATTTTCAAAAAAGGAACACGAGCGTCTGAATAGAATTTATACTTTTGTGGAGCAATCTTACAACAGGTCAATTTCTTTGGAAGAAGTAGCAGAACTTAGCAACTACTCGAAGGCTGCATTTTGCAGATTTTTCAAACGAATGACAAAACTAACCTTTGTTGAGTTCTTGAATAATTACCGAATAAATCAGGCGAAACGCTACTTATTAGCAGGTAAAAATGTCACCGAAGCGGCCGGATTGTGTGGCTACGAAAGCCTTTCATATTTTAACAGAGTCTTCAAACGGATTACATCCGAGAACCCCATTTCATTCAAAAATAATCATACAATCACCTAATGGAAAATTCACCCGAAGAAAACCTACAACCTTATCTAGCAGAAATTCCGCCCGCTCCAACTCGTGGCGGAGTGTATTCGCCTTGTCTGATTGTTGAAAATCTTGTTTATGTAAGTGGGCATTTGCCTTTTTACAAAGACGGAACTTACCCAATTGGCAGAGTGGGAGGGGAGTTTGATATAGAAACCGCGAAAATCGCTGCTCGTCAGGTTGGCTATAATATTATTGCAACGCTTCGCGAAAACCTCGGTTCTTTAGATAAAATAGAACGCGTTGTGAAAATATTTGGAATGCTGAATGCTGTTCCCGAATTTCAAAACCACGCCGATGTTATGAACGGTTGTACCGAACTTTTTGGAGAACTTTGGGGTGAAGAAAAAGGACTTGGCACCCGCAGTGCCGTTGGAATGGGTTCGTTACCAAAAGGTGTTCCGGTTGAAATTGAAGCGATATTTTTACTCAAAAGCTAACCGTTGGACTTTACCACTTTGGTAATTCAGCAGGTATAATTCACCGTCTTTATCTTGTCCGAATGAGGAAAGCGAACCCGTCAGACGAGTCAATAACTCATTGGTTGACTGTTTGGTAGATTCGTCGTACTTCAACGCCCAAATACGCCCGCTGGCGTAATCTCCGTAAATGTACTTTCCGGTTAATTCTGTGTGGATTTTACCCCGATATACGTACCCGCCAGTTATGGAGCGTCCTACGTTTGTGCCGTAATCAAAGACTGGATCAATCAATCCTTCTTTGTTGCAGTTTGATGAAGGATTAAAGCAGCCAAAACCTTCGGTGATTCTCCAACCGAAGTTGCCGCCTTTTTCCAAAATATCAATTTCTTCTTTTTCATTTTGTCCGACGTCAGCAATCCAGAACTTACCCGTTTCTTTATCGAGATTCATTTTCCACGGGTTACGCAAACCGTAAGCGTAAATTTCCGGTCTGGCGTTCGAGTCATTCACAAAAGGGTTGTCAGTTGGAATGGCGTAATTCAAACCGTTTGATTTTTTGTTAATGTCAATCCGTAAAATTTTCCCCAAGACTGAATTTAAATTCTGGGCAAAATTTTGTGGATCCCCGCCGCTTCCGCCGTCGCCGATTGCGATATACAGGTAGCCGTCTTTCCCAAAAGCTATCTTTCCGCCGTTATGATTGGAATAAGGCTGCCCAAAAGTCAATAAAATTTCTTCGCTTGCGGCATCCGCCAGATTTTTGTCCGAAGAAAAACGAGAAATGACTGATTCTAATTTTCCTGCGTTTTGTCTCGTATAATTGACAAAGAGCTGACCGTTAGAACTAAAATTCGGATGAAGTGCCATTCCTAATAAACCCTTTTCACCACCCGAATTGACGGCATTCTTCATATCTAAGAAATCGGAGGTTGAATTGGCAGCGGGATCATTTTTAAATACCTTGATTACTCCGGCTTGCTCTATTACAAATAATCGGTTTGTGCCGTCGTCAGAATAAACCATCTCAACGGGGTCTTTGAAAGTCAGATTTGTGAACGCATCCTGAACTTCCCACTTGGCGTTTGGATTCGTGGCATCATCGTCATCCACAACAGTCTCGGTTTTACAGCTAACTATAGATGCTACAAAAAGCAATGAAAGAAATGGTGTTTTTATAATTCTCATGATGAAATGGTTATTTCCTACAATAACATACTTACGTAAGATTTGTTGTTCCAGAGGTGAAATTGCTAATTCATACAATCGTTTTTCCCGCCTTTACCCAAGTATTTCTTAGCTTTGCGGCTCAAAAAAAACGAAATCAGCATGTTAAGGACTCATACTTGTGGCGAACTCCGTAGTATAAATGTAAACGAAACTGTAACGCTCTGCGGCTGGGTGCAGCGAATCCGTGATAAAGGAGGCATGATTTGGTTAGACCTTCGTGACCGTTACGGCATTACGCAGCTCATCTTTGAAGAGGGCGTGAGTGATGAGAAAACGATTGCCCAAGTTCGGGAAATGGGACGTGAATTTGTCTTGCAAGCTACCGGAACGGTCATTGAGCGACTTGCCAAAAATGATAAAATGCTAACGGGAGATATTGAGTTGAAAATAAGTGAGCTTACGATTTTGAATCGGGCGAAACTTCCTCCTTTTCTCATAGAAGACGAAACCGACGGCGGCGATGAGCTACGTATGAAATACCGTTATCTTGATTTACGGAGGAATCCGGTTCGTGAAAACCTGAAATTACGTCATAAAGTAGCTCAACAAACCCGCATATTTTTGGATGCTCAGGAGTTTATTGAAGTCGAAACGCCGGTTTTGATTAAATCAACGCCCGAAGGTGCCCGTGATTTTGTGGTGCCAAGTAGAATGAATCCAGGCGAATTTTACGCCTTGCCGCAATCGCCGCAGACATTCAAGCAGTTATTGATGGTTTCGGGTTTTGACCGTTATTTTCAAATCGTGAAATGTTTCCGTGATGAAGATTTACGTGCAGACCGTCAGCCTGAGTTCACGCAAATTGACTGTGAAATGTCTTTTGTGGAGCAGGAAGACATTCTTCAAATGTTTGAAGGTTTGGTTCGTCATCTTTTTAAAACGGTTAAAGACATTGAATTGGACGAAGTTCCAAGAATGACGTACGCCGACGCAATGAAATTCTACGGTTCGGATAAGCCCGATATTCGATTCGATATGAAATTTGAAGAATTGAACGACTTGGTGCAGAATAAAGGATTCGCAGTATTTGATGATGCCGAATTGGTTGTGGCAATAAACGCTACAGGTTGTGCGGGATATTCGCGTAAAGAAATAGATGCTCTTACTGAGTGGGTACGTCGTCCGCAAATTGGGGCGAAGGGATTGGCATATATAAAGTATAACGAAGACGGTTCTACAAAATCATCGGTTGATAAATTTTACTCCGAAGAAGATAAAAAGGCGATTCTCGAACGCTTTGATGCAAAGCCCGGCGATATGATTTTAATTCTTGCTGGAGAAGCGAATAAAACCCGCAAACAACTGAACGAACTCCGTTTGGAAATGGGAAGTCGTCTGGGTTTACGAAATTCTGATGTTTACAAAGTTCTTTGGGTAGTCGATTTTCCATTATTGGAATACGGTGAGCAGGAAAAACGTTGGTTTGCGATGCACCACCCATTCACTGCTCCGAAACCCGAAGACGAAGCACTGCTCGAAACAGACTTAGGTGCGGTTCGAGCCAATGCGTACGATATGGTAATCAACGGAACGGAAGTTGGCGGAGGTTCGGTCAGGATTTTCCAAAAACCGTTGCAGCAAAAAATGTTTGAGGTGTTAGGTTTTACACCGGAAGAAGCTCAAGCTCAGTTTGGTTTCTTACTCGATGCCTTTGAATTTGGAGCACCGCCACACGCCGGAATTGCCTTTGGTTTCGACAGACTTTGTTCGTTGTTCGGTGGTTCGGATTCGATTCGTGATTTCATTGCGTTCCCGAAAAACAACAGTGGTCGCGATGTCATGATTGATTCGCCTTCGGCTATTTCTGAAGAGCAATTGAAGGAGTTGGCGATTAATGTGAGGAATAAATAAATTTACCAGAGTGTTTTAAGAGAAGATAGTGAGGGCTTTGAGTTCTCCTATTTTCTCTGGCTCTTCCCTTAGTTCTCACTGGTTAACCTCTTAGCCCTTTCTGGTTTTAAAAGGCAAGTCTGAAGCAACTACAATGGAAACAAATCAACTCACATAAATTATCATTGGCAAAGCAATCGACGTTCATAAAGAACTCGGTCTTGGCCTTTTAGAAAGTGCTTACCAAGAAAGAGTGCCTGTTTTATGAACTGAACAAAGCTGGTCTGTTTGTAAAAAAAGAAAAACCAATGCCGTTAATTTATCAAGGAGTGCGGTTATCGGGTAGGTTTATTTGTGGAAAGTGAAATTGTCACTGAACTTAAAGTAGTCGATTTCCTGAATGATATTCATTTAGCTCAGTTACTGACCTACTTGAAATTGGCAAATAAAAAGTCAGGCTTGTTAATAAACTTCAACGTTTCCAAACTTACGGATGGACTCAGAAGGATTTTTAATAAATACCATATAAATGAAGAAAGCCCGCTTCCAAGCTAGAAAACGGGCTTTTGCAAAATAAGAGAGTGAGTTTTAAATCCCAAACGCTTCTTTGATTTGATCTACGTAATCAAGTTTTTCCCAAGTGAAAAGTTCTACTTCAACTTCGGCACGTTGTCCGGCGTTTTCAAAAATCTTTGTTACCGTTTTGGGTTCACGTCCCATGTGACCGTAAGCGGCGGTTTCGGAGTAAATTGGGTTGCGTAATTTCAGGCGTTGCTCGATTGCGTAGGGGCGGAGGTCGAATATTTTTTCAATCTCACGGGCAATTGTCCCGTCTTTCATATCAACTTTTGCCGTTCCGTAAGTATTCACGAAAACTCCGCAAGGTTTTGCTACGCCAATCGCGTAAGAAACCTGAACGAGTACTTCGTCGCACAAGCCAGCAGCAACCATGTTTTTGGCAATGTGACGGGTTGCGTAAGCTGCAGAACGGTCAACTTTTGAAGGGTCTTTTCCTGAAAAAGCACCGCCGCCGTGAGCACCTTTACCGCCGTAAGTATCCACGATGATTTTACGTCCGGTCAGACCTGAATCGCCGTGCGGTCCACCAATCACAAATTTTCCGGTTGGATTTATGTGGTAGGTAATCTTACCGTCAAAAAGTGCCTGAATTTCCGGCTTGAGTTGTTCTTTTACTTTCGGGATAATGATTTCGATGATGTCTTTTTTAATCTTAGCGAGCATCGTTTCATCTTCGTCAAAATCGTCGTGCTGCGTTGAAACGACAATAGTATCGATTCTAATCGGAACATTATCATCTGAATATTCTATCGTAACCTGAGACTTAGCATCTGGGCGTAAATAATTAATTTCGCTGCCGTCTCTTCTTACTTCTGCTAAGGTTTGGAGAATTTTGTGTGATAAGTCAAGTGCCAATGGCATGTAATTTTCTGTCTCTTTGGTAGCGTAGCCAAACATCATTCCCTGATCTCCGGCACCCTGAGCGTTTGCTTTCGCTTCGAAACCCTCTTCGGCCTTACGGTCAACTCCTTGATTTATTTCGGCTGATTGCTCGTGAATAGCGGATAATATGCCGCACGAGTTTGCTTCAAACATATATTCTGCTTTCGTATATCCAATCTTTCTTATAACATCCCTTGTTATTGATTGTACATCTAAATAGACAGAAGTATTAACTTCTCCGGCTAATACAACCTGACCCGTTGTTACAAGGGTCTCGCAAGCAACTTTAGATTCAGGGTCAAATGCAAGAAAGTGATCAATTAGAGCATCTGAAATTTGATCTGCTACTTTGTCTGGGTGACCTTCCGAGACTGACTCGGAAGTAAATAGATATGGCATAGAGCAATTATTTACGTAAAGTGAGAGGTTAATGCTGAAAATTAATAATTGTCTTTATTCAGCAGGTGCAAAAATGATTATTATTTATGAAACATTAAAATAACGGATAATAAATCTTAAAAAGTGATACTTTTTAGATAAAATATCTACTCAGAGTCTATTTTGTAGAGAAACTGATAAAGCTAAAAATATACGATCTACGGCTGATTGTGAGCATCAGAATCCAACTAAATGTACTTATACATGTATAGTTGAGAATTATAATTCAGAACTTGAGGTTTTGCAATCCACTACTCTCTCTTCAATATTAAGGCGAATTAATCCATCAAATTAAAAGTAACTATTATGTTAACAAAATAACGTGTATGTTACGTGATTGATGATGACGCCGATGACCAAGAAATTTTCTTAATGGCTATTGATGTAATCAAACAACCGCGTTTCCAGATTAAAATGTTCAGCCTGTCCAAAGAATTCCTTAGCGAAATTCGGAAAGGAGATACTGTTCCTGACTACGTTTTATCGATCTCAATATGCCCGAAATGGATGTATATTCTGTAATTTGTGAATTCAACCATTATTCTTCTTGTATTCGCTGGGAAGTAAGTTATAATGTAATTTGAACTGCTTACTGAAATAGGAAGGGTACTCGATCCCGACCTTATTTGATATTTCTGTAATGGTAATATCCTTGTCCAGTAGAAGACCACGCCCCATTTCCATTTCTTATTTAAGACGTACTTGTTGATAGTCGTATCAAAATCTCCTCTAAATAATCTGTACAACTTATTGGTATTCGTTCCAACTTTTTTCGCCAGTTCCTTAATTGTGGGTGAGTTGATAAATTCCTGATCTAAGGTGGTTCTTACTAAATTTATCAGTTTTGCTTCTTCGGTTGTGAAAGACTTTTCTGCGTTACCAGGCTTCTTATCGAGAAGTAAAAGCGAAAGTATCGTACTGAATTGGCCTTCAAGAAATAGCCTTTGTTCAATCCCTTCCAAATTATTTAGCAGCGTTTTGTTCATTGCTTCTATTAACTGGAGGCTCATTGATTCGGTGGACGAGTACATCCCATCTTCCGACATACCTTCTATAAGTACAGTTTTCTCTACAGATGATTTTATATCGCAGATTAAAGATTCGAAAAACTCACTGTTGTAGATGAAAAATACTACAAACTTAACTTTAGAGCCAGCATTTAAAGAAGCGGTGTAACCACTTTTTGGGCTAACCATGTTAATTGCGTATTGGTTTTCTTTAACTTATTTTCCTCTTTTCCAACGTTTAGCAACATCGGATCACCCAGATTGAAAATTATTTTGAATGGGCTTTTTAATGCTTCGTAATTCAAATTTATCTGTAAATCGTTGAAGAAAGTTGCCTCCATAATCACTATGCCTTTCCCATTGCTGAGATTGAAACAACTCAGATTGCCGCTTCCGGAATCGTTTACAAAATTCGTAGTGTGAAAATTACACTTTTTTCTATTAGACTTCTTTCCTATTTATTTTTCTGCTTACCAAAGCTATGAGTAATTTTGTCTTATGGATATTTTTGGACAATATAAAAATCGAAGCCCTGAGGAGTTTCAACG
>JBLHXN010000016.1:0-46339 GCA_047630355.1 Spirosomataceae bacterium
AAAAACTGGGGAAATATAAGTGCAATTGTAAACCTTAAAAAAGCCACAAACCACATGAAGTACACCGAGTTTTAATTAGGAAAGAAGTCTAATAGGTGGATTCAAGTCATAAATGCAACGTCTACTAGACTGTCTAGTTTTTCGGAGAAAACTTCGATGGATGTTTTAAATCCAAATCTTTTCCTGGGCGGTCGGCCGCTACCGTCTGTTGTTTAAAATATTAATTACGCATTCGGTTTCTGATTTTTCTATTAATCTAAAGTCGGTTTTTTTAGGGAAGTATTATCTGATTAAACCGTTTAAATTTTCATTGGCTCCCCTTTCCCAACTATGGTATAGAAAATTCATCTCCGTATTTGGCAATAATCTTCCATAGTGCGTCTTTTAGTGTTTTGGCAGAGAGGTAGTCTTTGGATCTAAGCCATTCATACCTGACCTTACGCCAAAAGGTCTAAATTAAATTTAAGTGTGGCGAATAGATCGGTAAGTAAAAAAGGTACAATCCTTTTTGGTTCCACTCGTCCTGTTTGGCCGTTACCAGTGCTGATTTATGCCAAGGTGCGTTGTCCATGACCAATACGGTCAGTCCATGATGCTGGTCTGCAATATTTTGTTCGGTAGCGTATACTTTCAGCTCGCCGCTCCGGGATAACAGCCCAAATAGGTTACAAACCCGTTCTTTAGCTGACCGGATACCCCATTGTTCGCCTTCGGGTATCCAGCCAGCCATATGGAATGTTGGGCGTTAGGCCAAAGCCTGTTTCATCAGTAAAGTACAACTGAAGGGCCTGTTGATCTTCTAACTTCATCAACCCCTCCACCAGCAACTCTTTCTTGGCTTGGTAGGCCCCTGCATCGGGTTCGCCCTTTAAACGCCTGCGAAAACGCTTCCACCTGTATTTAAGTTTTTTAAAAAACGTTGTAGGGTCTTTTTTGACAATTCGATTCCTAATTGCCCCTGAATCTGACTTTGTACCTTGGTCAGGTTCTGATTCTCGTTGCTGATCAATTCCTTGACGACCGACACGTGCCGTCGGTCGTCGGTGTTCAATTTAGGCTTACGGCCACGACCTGGTTTAAGTTGTAACCCTTCGATACCGTCCAATTCCCATAAGTTGAACCAATTGAGCACAGTCATTTTGTTCACTTGAAAAAAATCAGCCAATTGACCTGGCGTCTTTCCACTGTTACTCTGTATGATGCAATGGCACTTTCGCCGGAACAACGGGCTTTTTCCATGAGAGTAACCCCACTTTAAAGCACCTACTTGATCAACTGTTAAATTTTTAATAAATCTCGATTTTCGTCCCATAAAACAAAAAAAAAGAGGAACACCTTGCGGTCGTTCCTCTTCAGTAAATACAGTAGTATTATTAAGCTGCTTCGCTACAAATTTCGTCATAAACGGCAACTAAATGGGCAGAAATCATATCCGCAGAACGACCTTCAATATGATGACGCTCTACAAAGTGAACAACTTCACCATCTTTAAAAAAGGCGATGGCTGGCGAAGAAGGCTGAACCGGAATATACGAACGCATCCGCTCGGTTGCTTCTAAATCAACTCCGGCAAAAACCGTGGTAAGTTGATCAGGTCTGTTTTCCGATTTTTGGAGTGAATCCAAAACTCCCGGACGACAAGTTCCAGCTGCACATCCGCAAACCGAATTTATAACCACAACAGCTGTTCCTTTTTGATCTTCAATAAATTTATCTACGTCAGCAGCGGTCAACAGTTCAGTAAAACCGGCATCAGTGAGTTGAGCCTTCATCGGGGCTACTAAGTGTGGAGGATACATAATTATTTGTATTTAAAATTTCCGTCAATTTATTTATTGGGTAACGTTCAATCGTTCCGAAATAGTTTCGGACAACCGATTGATACCACTTATTACATGAAACCAAGTTCTAACTGAGCTTCTTCACTCATCATTTCCTGAGTGTACGGCGGGTCAAAAGTTAGCTCTACGCTGACATCCGCAACGCCTTCAATCTCACGAATTTTAGCTTCCACTTCTCCAGGAATTTCTTCCGCCGATGGGCAAGCTGGTGAAGTGAGTGTCATCAAGACAAAAACGTTATTTACGGGAAATACCTTGATGTCGTATATCAATCCGAGTTCGTAAACATCCACCGGAATTTCGGGGTCATATACTTGCTTGATGGCTTCGATTACTTTTATTTTTAATGCTGCTTCTTCCATTATTTAATTATTCATTGTAAAAGTTTTTTGAAGAACGAATTGCCAAGATGGCAACTACTTCAGTTCGCACTTCATATAATATTCTATAATTATCAAGAAATAAGTTCTCGTATCGTTTCAATCTTTAACTCTGGAACAATTCTAACCAAGTTATTAAAATTTTGTCGAAAAATTTCTCAGTCCAAGCGGGAGCGTATTTGGGTGAGTTCATATTTTTATTGTTTACGTTATTGCACTGTAAGCCAACGCGTAAGTCTTCATTTGCTTCACCATAGAAGCCAATCCGTTGGAACGTGTCTGAGCCAAATGCCCCGCTAAACCAACTTTTTCAATAAAATATAAGTCGGCATTTAGTATCTCATCTGGAGAATGATTAGACAAAACTTTCAACAACATCCCAACTAATCCTTTCACAATAATTGCCTGACTGTCAGCCTCGAATATAACGTTATCATCTTCTTTCTTGGCGTTTAACCAAACCACTGACTGGCAACCTTTGATGATATTATCTTCAGTTTTATATTCATCAGGAATACCAGGAAGCTGTTTCCCCATATCAATAATATACTCGTATTTTCCTTCCCAATCATCAAAGAGTTCGAAGTCTTCAATTATCTCGTTTTGTTGTTCGTTTATTGTCATTTTTAGGTTTTAAATCTATATTTATTTAACCGTTTTTCGGCAGACTGTTTTTTAACAAATTAGTGTTCAATACCGTTTCCAATTTCAATATCTTGAGCCGCTTTTTCTAATTGCTCTATGAAAATCAGCTTGCTGATAACATCGTCAATTGTTGCACTTTCCCACTTTTTTTGCGTCTGCGAAGCTCATTAATTGTGAATTTACAATAATAACTTCTTCACTTTTTTGATTCCTTCCACTAATCGGTCTATTTCTTCAAATGAATTGTAGACAGAAAACGATGCCCGTGCGGTGCCACCTTCTAATTTATAGTGTTGCATCAGTGGCTGTGTGCAGTGGTGCCCGGTTCGGATGGCAATTCCCTGCTGATCGAGCATAATGCCAATATCCTGCGGATGAATACCTTCAATCACAAACGAAATTACACTAACCTTCTCTTTTGCCTTTCCAACGATTCGTAAACCTTCAATCTCTTCCAATTTTTCGGTGGCGTAAGCCAACAATTCATCTTCGTAAGCAGCGATGTTTTCTTTACCGAGTTCGTTTACGTAATCAATGGCGTTTTTTACGGCAATTACATCGGCGATGTTAGGTGTGCCTGCTTCAAACTTATAAGGTATTTCGTTATAAGTAGTTTTCTCAAACGTGACCTCAGCAATCATTTCACCACCACCACGATAAGGCGGCATAGCGTTCAGCAAATCACGCTTTCCGTAAAGCACGCCCATTCCGGTTGGACCGTAAAGTTTGTGAGCCGAAAATACGTAAAAATCTACATCAAGTGCCTGAACATCAACAGTTAAATGCGAAGTCGCTTGTGCTCCGTCAATCAAAACTTTCGCACCCACTGCGTGAGATTTTTCGATAATTTCTTTGATCGGATTAATCGTACCAAGCGAATTTGAAACGTGCACCACCGACACAAACTTTACTTTATCGGTCAACATTTCATCGAACTTATCTAACTCAATGTCGCCGTTATCGTCAATCGGAATGACTTTCAAAATACACCCTTTCTCCTCGCAAATCATTTGCCACGGAACAATGTTGGAATGATGTTCCATAGTTGAAATAAGGATTTCATCTCCTGCTTTCAGAAACTTTCTACCGTAGGTTTGAGCAACTAAGTTAATTCCATCCGTAGTTCCGTAAGTGAAAATTATTTGTTCAGGACTTTCCGAATTCAAGAATTTAGACACCGTTTTTCTGGTATCTTCAAAAGCGGTAGTTGCTTTTTCGGCAAGTACATGGATTCCACGGTGAATATTAGCGTTATTTTTTTCATAATAATTTGCCAACGCATCAAGCACCGTTTGAGGTTTTTGCGTTGTGGCAGCATTATCTAAATAGACAAGCGGTTTCCCGTTTACACTTTGGTGTAAAATTGGAAAATCTGCCCTTATTTTATCAATATCTAAAATTGTAGTTATCATTTGCAATCTAAAATCTAATATTATTTTAGCCGTAATGCGGCTGATACACTAATTCAACAACCGCAAATAGAAATTAGTTTTTCAGGATACGGGTTAATTATTTTACCATAAAAACGGCGTTTCCAAACAGCTGCTTTCCTCCGTACCAAAAACCACGAAAAATTGGGTTATCGATCATGTAAACGATATTGCCTTTCCCGATAGATTCAACCCCGAAAAGTAATGATTCTTTCATTTGTTCTTTCGCTTTGCTTCCCGCAAAACCTGTTACATAGCTATCGGCTGCAATCGTCCCGACGTTCCAACCTTTTTCGAGATATTCGTACGCATTAGAAGATTTAAGAATGGCGTAATAACCGTTTTCGTAACCATAACCAAGCGGATGCGTAGCGTCAACGCTGATTTTGTAAATGGCACCCGGAATCTGAGAACTAATGCCTTCACGCTCCTGATCGCCGTATTTCAACAATTTATTTGGCTCATCTTTATCAGTTTTTGATTTCAAACCGAAGACTTTACTATCAGCAAAAAGTGAATTTGAGCTTTCCAAAGCAATCAATTTACCACCGTCTGAAAGCCACCGTCTTATTTCATCGGTAGAAGAAATGGTTGAGCCGTAACGGCCGTTTGGTAAAATTAATACGTCAAAATCCCACAGGTTTATTTTTGAAAAATAAGCGACGTCAATGATGGTTGCAGGGTAATCTACCTGCTGCTCGAAATAATGCCAAACTTCTCCGGCAGCGGTAGGCGAAATTCCTTCACCAATCAGAATTCCGACTTTCGGAGCTGTCACAAACTCTACGCTGTACGCTCCAATGTCTGAACCCGAACTTACCAAGCCGGAGTTTACGGCTTCGACTTCTGAACCAAATTTATTTGCTGCTTCCGCTACGAGTTCGTTGAATCGGTTTCCCAACGCTTCGTTTCCTTTTTTGGTAATTAATAACGCCCCGCTTTTGTAAGATTTACTGATGGTAGAGAAGGGTTTTTCGTTGAAACGAACCTTCACTTTATTTTTCAACAAATGAGCAAGCAGCTGCGTATCTTGAAACGAGTTATTGTCAACTAAGTAAGCGTAAGGCGTTTGAGCAAGAATCTCCATTTTCGTTCGCTCTGCTGCGTTTTTACTGCCAACTGATAAATCTGACGATGTGGCAAAAGCTTTCAACCCGTAAGCATACGGCAATGACCACGTAGTGATATCGTACGTATTTGAATCTTCCAGAACTGTTTCGGGTTCAAAAAGGATTTTCACCAATTTGCCTTTGGGTTGTTTGACAGAAATTATCAAATCTGTTTCGAGCACGGCAAAGCTTCCATCTTTACGAGTCAAATAATCAAACCCATTTAGTTTACGACGGCTTTCGGTAAATCCGTATTTTATCTGCACACCATCTAGCGTTTTCTTCAAAGCCATCACCGCTTCTTCATTGCCTTCCGTTTTTATTACGTAAGATTTATATTTCCCAACGCCATTTGAACTAGCGTCATTAAAGTATTTCCGAAAATTACTTACTACGTCTTGTTTGTTTGCAGAAATGGCTTCTAACGTGCCCATACTCGTAGCTACATGGTGAGAAATGCGGTCTTTGAGT
The DNA here is from genome assembly GCA_047630355.1 of Spirosomataceae bacterium. Taxonomy (GTDB): domain Bacteria; phylum Bacteroidota; class Bacteroidia; order Cytophagales; family Spirosomataceae; genus JANQUM01. Next base: position 5,877 of record JBLHXN010000016.1, read on the forward strand.
GTTAGCGTATCACCATCTTCACGAGCAAACGCTAATCCGGCCGAACCTGAACCACCTTGTTCAAACGTCATTCCGATGGCTCCGTTGTAAGATGGGTACGTATCTCCGTAGCTCGGATAAAGCAAATCGTAGCTTTCTTTGGTAAAATAAAGCCACCCGTTTTTGTCAAAACGCTTTTTATTGTATTCACCGAGTAAATTTTGAAAATCCCGTTGCCAAGTCGTCAAGTCTTCGTGAAAAGGTTTCGCCGATGGCGGAAAATAATACGTGCTATTCGCTCCCATTTCGTGAAAGTCGGCGTGCAAATGAGGCATCCATTCGTGGTAAAGTTTCATTCGTTGCTGCGATTCTACTTGCGTTTGCCACGCCCAATCGCGGTTCAAGTCAAACAAATAGTGGTTGAAACGACCACCCGGCCACGGCTCGTGATGTTCTATGGATGCGGCGTTTAAATCAGGTTTTGTGCCCACGAAACGATTGTACCAATTTGCGTAACGATCACGCCCGTCAGGGTTGATACACGGATCAAGGATGACAATCGTATTTTTGAGAATGTCTTGCGTAACGGCATTTTGCTTGTTCAGTAATTCGTAGAGAACGACCATGACTGCCTCCGAACTCACGGCTTCGTTTCCATGAACGTTGTAACTCAACCACGCAATGGCGGGAATTTCTGCGGTTGCGGTTCCATCAGCTAAGCCAATCCCTTTCAGGTTATTGGTACGAATACTTTCGAGGTTAGCAATATTAACTTCAGTACCCACAATAATTACTTGCAGCGGTCGGCCTTCGTTTGTCTGACCGTAATTAATCAGCTTGGTCTGCTTCGGGTTTTCAGCAGCTACATACTTTACGTAATCAGTAATGCGTGAGTGAAAACTAAATTTTTCACCAATCGGGTATCCCAGAAAAGATTCCGGCGACTGAAAGTTTTGAGACAGACATACATGACCCATCATAAAAAGCAATAATAGTAACTTGAGTGTAGGTTTCATTCTATTTATTTAGAAAGTTGATATTTTTCAAATGTAATGATTTGCTCTCAAATCTACTTATACCTGTTGGCTGATTCTTAAAAATTTTAGTAAATTCAAAAATATTTTTTGCTCAAGTGTTGCACCTTTAAAATCTTCGCCATACTTTTGCATCACGTTATCAGAAAACGATAACGAAACATACATCGCAGAAAGAAATATCACAAGTATTTCAACGATTTATGGGACCAGTCGGCCCTATCGTCTAGCGGTTAGGACACGGCCCTTTCACGGCTGAAACCGGGGTTCGATTCCCCGTAGGGTCACTTTACAGTGATCTCGACACGAAAGCCTTCGCTTAATTGCGGAGGCTTTTTTTGTTTGTAAATAAGGCAAGAGCATGTAACATCCTCCATAATAGAAGTTATTTCATTCTTAATTCGTGTTTTGATTTGAACGTCTTCTTTTAAAGCTAAAAGTTTTTAGAATGTTACCTCAACTAAAACTTTCCAACCGTTAAATTACTTTCCAGAAGTTACTTCAACTTCATTTCAAGTCTATTGTATATATTCAATTAGTGAATTAACGACTTGTCATGAAAATTTCAAAATCCATTCCATATTGTAGCTTGATGATTCATTTTTCGATCTCGGCTCAGCAAGATACTGTTCTTGTAAAACCGCTGATTGCGGTAAAGTTTGCTCCTTTTGGTTTATTAGCTCCGGATCCAAACTTTCAGTTTCAAACTGAGTACTTTACCCGTCAAAATTCAAGTTTTGAAATCGGCCTTGGGCTTGGCTCCAATTCAACATTTAAGGAGAGTGAGTAAGAAGTCTACTGCAATTTACCGCGTAGAATACAAAAAGTATCTCCGACCGTTTACTAACGTAAGAAGGGCAGTTGGGTATTTTGCAACCGAGCTTTCGCACAAAGATGTTTTAGTAAACAAAATTGGCTACAGAAAAAACGGCAATAATTTAGTGGACCTAAAAGATGAGGCAAGTTACCAGTTGGATATTAACTTCACGGCGATACGTCTTAAATACGGATACACCTTCTTTGGAGAAAGGGGATTTCCGGTTTTCAATGCTTTTATAGGAACAGGCGTTGGTTATACCAATAACCAAAACCTCAATTTACCTTCGGGTTACCAGGGAGGAGTTAGTTTTGGAGCTGGCTTCATCAGAAAACGTTAAAATTTTTCAAATAGACTGCAATCAATTTCACGAAACTCATACTTAAAAATCGCTTCGTCAGGGTTCTTAAACTTTAAGACTATTTCTTTTCCGGAGCCTTCTGTCAATTCTCCCGATGCCTTATAAAGTTTACCATTTGAAATTTTAAACATTACCTCTTCACTTTGCTCAGAGCCTTCTATCATATAATCGTACATTCCACGAATAACACGAGCGTTTCCAACGGCAGCTATTGTTCCGTAAGCTCCGTCTGTTTGCCAAGGCTGCCAGTGCATAAACCCCGTTACTGAGTCGCCATTCATTTTTAACGAAACGAAAGTTGAGTCCTGGTTGTCTATTCCTTCAGTGTACAGAAAGCAAGTTTCGGTTTCTAACAAGGCAGCCTGCTCACTTACATCTTCTTTTATAATACTTGAAGATGAGTTGCAGTTCAAAACGCCTAATGCCAGCAAAACAAGAAGCAATGAGTTCTTCATAATATGTGATAAATTTTATGCCATTTCAGAGAGTTCAAGCCAGCGTAATTCTTTTTCGTCTAGAGAATCTTTCAACTTCTCAAGGTCGTCCCCTAACTTAATAAGTTCTTCGTAATCAGTTACTTCTCCGTTCATTAGTCGACCGATTTCTTTAATTTTTGCTTCCGTTTCAGGAATTTCCCTTTCCAAAGATTCGTGCTCGCGTTGCTCTTTGTAGCTAAGTTTTTTCTTATCGGAAGGCTCAACTGCTTTTTGAACAATTACTTCTTCTTTCACAACCGTTTTCTTCGACTGGTTTTCCTGTTCGATTTTTAATTGTTCATCCTTCCAAAGTCGGTATTCAGTATAATTTCCCGGAAAATCTTTGATTTGTCCTTCGCCTTCAAAAGCGAATACGTGATCCACTATATTATCAACAAAATAACGGTCGTGTGAGACAACTAAAAGACAGCCGGCAAAGGCTTGTAGGTACTCTTCTAAAATATTTAGTGTGTCGATATCCAAATCATTGGTTGGCTCATCAAGAATTAAGAAATTCGGACTTTTCATCAGAATTTTCAGTAGCTGCAACCGGCGTTTTTCACCACCGCTCAATTTGTGTACGTAATTATATTGCACTTTAGGCGGAAATAAAAACATCGTCAGAAAACCCGAAGCGGATAATTCACGACCGTCGGCGAGTTTTACAAATTCAGCAATTTCACGAACTACTTCGATAACCTTTTGTCCTTCGTTAAAATCCAGTCCGGATTGCTGATAATAACCTAAATTAATTGTTTCCCCCACAACTACTTTCCCCATATCTGGTTTGAGTTGTCCAGTAATCATATCCAACAAAGTAGATTTTCCAACGCCGTTCTTCCCGACAATGGCTATTTTATCGCCCCGCTTGAACGTATAATTAAATTCCGAAATAAGTTTTTGACCATTGAAAGATTTACTAACGTGCTGTATTTCAATAATTTTTTTACCGATCCGTTCTGACTTCGTAGCCAACTCTACCTTATCAACCCGCGTATTTACTGATGCTCGTTCTTTCAAATCGTGAAAAGCATCGATACGAGATTGGGCTTTCGTAGTTCGGGCTTTTGGTTGCCGCCGCATCCATTCCAACTCAGATTTTAGACGCTTTTTGTCTTTTTCAAGTGTAGCGTTTTCATTTTCCATCCGCTCAGCTTTTTTCTCCAAAAAGTAAGCGTAACTTCCAGTGTATTTATGAATGCTATTATTTACCAACTCCATGATGCGATTACTCACTTTATCAAGGAAATAACGATCGTGCGTTACCAGAAACAACGTCATATTTGCGGTTGACAAATAACCTTCCAACCATTCGATAGATTCGAGATCGAGATGGTTGGTTGGCTCATCCAAAATAAGGAAATCCGGTTCTTCGAGTAATACTCTTGCTAACGCCACCCGCTTCTGCTGTCCGCCGGATAATTCCTTGATTTTTTTATCTGTATCCTGAAGGCCCAGCTTACCTAAAATCTGTTTTACCGAAGCTTCGTAATCCCAGGCATCCAAGAAACTCAATTGTTCCACCGCTTTTGAAATCAGATCGCTATCGTCTTTCGCCATCGCTCGCTCGTAAGCAATTGTGGCTTTTGAACGCTCAGAATTCCCGTACAGTATAGTATCCAAAACCGTGTCTTCTTCGTTGAATTCAGGGTTTTGCTGTAAATACCCCATTTTGATGTCCTTTCTGATGCTGAGAACGCCGCCGTCGGGGTTCACAATACCACCGATAATATCAAGCAAAGAAGATTTTCCTGAGCCATTTGCCCCGATCAGGGCAACTTTTTCGCCTTGTAGAATACCAAAAGTCAAGTCCTGGAACAGCCAGCGTTCGCCAACATTACGACCGAGATTTTCGGCGGATAAGTAATTCATAAGTTTGTGTGTTGTTCGATTGCCGAATTATCGGCACGTTTCCGCAAAAATACGATAAAACGTTTAGGTTTGTCACAGTTCGGAATTTAGAATTAATTTAAACAATTTTCTTGCGGCAGAAAAGCACGATTTCAAGTTTAAATCGGAGCTAAATTTCTCAGAGCTTCTCCCCCTATTCATTAAAAGTTATGACTTTGAGTGGTTTTGTACTTATTTTGTACCCACAAAATTGAGAAACTATGGAAATACTAATAGTACGTACCGGGAACTCGAAGGGAATACGACTCAGCAAAACAATTCTTAAAAAGTATGAAATAAAAGATTCTGTGGAAGTAGTGACGGAAAAAGACTTCATCGTTTTAAAGCCTAAAAATATTTGGCTCAATTACCACAAAAAATATTGTAAAAGTCAAAACAGTTGTTAAAGAAACCTTTGTTGATTAGCGTTTACCTTTATGCTTACCCTTCCTGCCAATTTCCTCCTCCTGCTTATTAAACTATGCATTGCTCATTTAATCTCCGATTATTTCCTGCAATTCAATTCGTGGGTGGCGGATAAAGAAAAAAACAAAATTCGTTCACCAAAGCTTTACGCTCATATTGCAGTAACGTTCTTAGCGGCAGGATTAATTTCCGGTGAATGGCTCGTGGCGTTATTTATCGCAGCGACGCACGGAGCTATTGACATTACAAAAATTTATCTGGGTAAAAAAGACGGACTTTCTTTCGTTATTGATCAATTATTGCATTTCGCGATTTTGATTTTCAGCAGTTTATGGCTGAGCAATGAAGTTCCACAAATACTGATGTTCGTTGATTCGTTAAGTAAATCAGTTTCTTTCTGGGCAATTACATTGGGGTACCTGCTCGTGACATTCCCCATGAGCGTAGTGATTGGCATTCTGATTTACCGTTGGCGAAGAGACATTGACGCACCTTACGAAGAACTGCAAAAAATAGACGAAACTGAAAAATGAATTGGCATTATGGAGCGATTATTAATTTTGACTTTCGTTTTAATCAATCAGTTCACGGCAATCGGTTTATTGATTACCGCCAAAGCAATTCTACGTATATCAAAATCCGAACGTAAATTTTCGGAATATGTATTGGCAGGCACACTACTTAGCACCTTGATAACCATAGCCGTTGGATTATTGATAAAAATCGTATCTTTCGGGTAATCATTGAGGAAAAAAACTTTTACGAGCATAATTCCGTAGCTAATCAATACTTCAACCTCTAAACCACACTAGATGAAAGTTGTGATTATCGGAAATGGCATTAGTGGGATTACCGCTGCACGTCATATCCGTAAGCAATCCGAGCACGAAATACTAGTTATTTCAGGCGAAACCGAACACTTTTTTTCCCGTACTGCCTTAATGTACATTTACATGGGACACATGCAGTACGAGAATACAAAACCTTACGAAGATTGGTTTTGGGAAAAGAACCGCATTGATCTGAAAAAAGCGTGGATCGAATCAATCGATTTCGACAAAAAGTCGCTGCAAACCTCCGATAACGAAATCATTCCTTACGATAAACTAATTCTTGCTCTTGGCTCGAAACCCAATAAATTTGGTTGGAAAGGTCAGGATTTAGAAGGAGTGCATGGAATGTATAGTTTCCAAGACCTTGAGAAGTTGGAAAACCGTTCTAAAAAAATCAAAACTGGCGTAATTGTTGGAGGCGGTTTGATTGGTATCGAGTTAGCTGAAATGCTTCACTCCCGAGGTCAGCACGCCATTTTACTTGTCCGAGAAAATAGTTTTTGGAATAACGTTTTACCCAAGGAAGAATCCGAAATGGTAAACGAGCAAATTCGTAAAAACGGCATTGAATTACGTCTTGAACAAGAGCTTGATGAAATTTTGGGAAGCACAGAAGTAGAAGCCATAAAAACAAAATCGGGCGAGGTGATTAATTGTGAGTTTGTTGGTTTGACCGCGGGCGTGAGTCCAAAAATCGAATTGGTGAAAGACACTAAATTAGAGACTGATCGCGGAATCTGTATCAATGAGTATCTTGAAACAAATATAGAAGACGTTTACGCCATCGGCGATTGCGTACAACACCGAAATCCACCTGCCGGACGCAGAAGTTTAGAACAGATTTGGTACACCGGTAGAATCATGGGAAGAACCGTGGCGAACACTATTTGCAACAAAAGAGAAAAATATGATCCCGGCGTATTTTTCAACTCGGCAAAGTTCATTGACTTAGAATATCAGACCTACGGAAAAATACCCGCTAAACCAGACGAAGGAACGAGTACTTTCTGTTGGCAGCACATGGAAGATGAGAGATTAGTAAGAATCAACTACGAAACAGTAACTGGAAAGGTAACTGGAGTAAACACCTTTGGAATCAGGATGCGGCACGAAATCTGGAACGATTGGTTGAAAAACGAAGCCGCAATTCAGAACATCATCGGGCATTTAGATAAAGCTAATTTTGACCCCGAATTCTACAAACGCTACGAAAACGAAATCATTACTGCCTATAATTCCGAAACTGGAAGCAGCGTACCGCTTCGCAAAAAGAAGGGATTATTTGCTTCACTATTCAGCTAAACAAACATGAGAAAAACTATAAAAACTGTTGGAATAAGTATTTTTTTCTTGGCAATGGGTATTTGGTTCGCCACCCTATTCATGAATAAGTACACGCTGACACAAGAAATTTTTAACGAACGAATTTCCGAAGAGCATCAGAAAGTTCTTGAACCCGAAATGGGCGAAATCATTGGCAAGAAATATCCCAACGTACAATCTTTTTCGATGGCAATAAAAGGTGTTCAAGATAAAGTAAACGCCGAGTTTGACAAAGAAAAAGCGTACGATAAAAAGGTCTTTGGCTACGAAATGAGTTTGACCCGCAAAACCGCAAACGGTTTATTGGCGGACAATAAATTTCTATTCTTTTTGCTTACATACATGATGGCTACACTTGGAGCATTAATGTACATCATGCCGGATATGAAGTTACTGCCCGGAATAAAAAATAACACAATCTACTTCAAACCCTCCACTTCCCGAGGTTGGTTGGGAATTGGCATTGGTATTTTCTTAGTGAGTTTTTACATCTTCCTGTACTTCTACCCGCACCTGATTTCAAATTGGATTGTAATGGTTGACCCAGTTAGTAAACTTCTAAACGGCGACGAAGCGAGTCAATGGTTTATGTACGGCTTCCTTTACACGATTTGCATTACAGTAATGGGAATCCGGATGTTGATTAAATATCGGGGAAATAAATACCAGACTTTCCGAACTATTTCCGTGATGTTTTTTCAACTGGCAATCGCGTTTATTTTGCCCGAAATATTGGTTCGATTAAATCAACCTTATGTTGACTTAAAGAACATGTGGCCACTGGATTACAGTTTCTTTTTTGATTACCGAATCAGCGAAAAACTCGAAGCCGGAACATTCGGAATATTCCTTTTAGTTTGGGGAATTGTCTTATTTGCCATCGGCGTTCCTGTACTGGTTTATTTCTTCGGAAAACGTTGGTACTGTTCGTGGGTTTGTGGCTGCGGTGGACTCGCCGAAACTTTGGGAGATCCGTTTCGTCAGTTGTCAGATAAATCTCTGAAAGCATGGAAAGCAGAACGATATATCATTCACGGAGTTTTAGTCTTTGCGGTATTAATGACCGCCGGAGTGCTTTACACCTACTTTACAGGGAGTTACAATCTCTTCGGTTTTATTCCGACAGAATCTTTAAAGTCAGCTTATGGCTTCGGTATCGGTTCAATATTTGCCGGAGTAGTCGGGACAGGTTTTTATCCACTCATGGGAAACCGAGTTTGGTGCCGCTTCGGTTGCCCACTTGCGGCTTACCTTGGTTTGGTACAACGCTTCAAATCTCGTTTTAGAATTACTACGAATGGAGGTCAATGCATTTCTTGCGGAAACTGCTCGACATTCTGTGAAATGGGAATTGACGTTCGGGCGTACGCCCAAAAAGGACAGGATATTGTTCGTTCTTCGTGTGTTGGTTGTGGAGTTTGTTCAGCGGTTTGCCCGCGTGGAGTTCTTAATTTAGAGAATGCTTCTGTTAACACAAGAGTTTTAGAGGAAAGGGATTGGGTTAAGTAAATATTGAAAAGCAGTCCTCTCACGTTCAAGCTTACTTACTTCTCAAATATTGGTTATAAAAAAGGGTCGGAATATTCCGACCCTTTTCGTTTTTCACAAATCGTAGTGAAGTTTATATACTACCTCCATCAGAATGATTTTATAGTAGAAGAAATACAATCAATAGCTTTCGAAAAGGTTTAAACCCGTAACCTAAAGTGCTGTTTCGGCTGAGATTTTCGAAACATTACGATTCCGACCTGATAAAAATCAAGGGTTTGCCGAACGGCTTCGTATTCCTTAATTTCTTCCCACGCCTTCCTCATTTCTTTCGACCAATAAATGTCGTCGAAAATGAAAATAGTGCTTTCGTCAGCTTTTTCGAGACAAAGTTCAAAATACCGCATCGTCGGTTCGTAGCGATGATTAGCATCAAAGAAAACCAAACCGACACTGGAAATACCCTTTAAGTATTTGGGTAAGGTTTCGTCAATATTACCAACTTTTAAGCTAACATTTAAAAGTCCGAGTTCATCAAAGTTTTGCCGTGCCACCGAAGCAATTTCAAGACAACCTTCAAAAGTGACAATATTATTTTTACTTTCTGCGGCGGCTAAATAAGCGGTCGTGATTCCAAGTGAAGTACCAAGCTCTAAGACGGTCGCGTTTTGAAAATAGACGTTCAGTATTCGGTAAAGTACGAGTTGCCATTTTTGTGGTTTCTCAGAAGTTTTAGCAATCGAAGCGATACTCCGTCGATTTGATTTGTGCCATCGTGAACCTGCTCCAAAATCAGTTATTTCAATGACACTTTTATCTTTTTTTAACGATGATCGGAGTACCTCAATTTGTGAAGTTTCTTTGGGTTTGGTTTTACTTTTTACGGTTTTGTTATAAAAAGAAAATAAAAATGGAGAATGAAGTGAGTGCTCATCCTTTGCCAAAAATGCATGCTTCAAAAGCGAGTCTAAAAGCATACATTCAATTCAACAAATGCGGAACGATCAGCGTGAAAGATGGAATCTTGACCTCGAAGGTCCGTCCGTCCATGGTGCGTTCCATTTCGTAAACGCCTTCCATTTTACCAATCGGAGTCAGTAGATTACAGCCCGAAGTGTAGGTATGCTTTTGTCCGGGCTCTAAAACAGGTTGCAAACCAACCACGCCTTCACCCTCAACATCGTCAATACCTCCGGTTGAATCAAAAATAAACCAATGCCTTCTCTTGAGTTGAAGGGTATAGTCTGACAAGTTTTCGATACTTACGGTATAAGAGAAAACGTATTCACTTTTCCGTGAATCAGAATAAAACGGTTGGAAAGCAGTTTCTACAGATATTTTAACCCCGTTGGTTACTTCGACAAACATATATTGAACAACTTTAAAAATTTTAACACCTGTAAAATTAACTTATTTTTTGGAGATTTAGTGCAACTAAAACAGCTATTTCCTGATTTGACTAACCAATAGCTAAGATTATTGATGGATAATTGGTTAAATGATAATTGATGCGTTTTTTTGTGGCTCAATTGAATATCAACATATTAATGGCTTCAAAAACAATTATCATAACTGGTGGTGCTGGCTTTATTGGTTCGCACGTTGTAAGATTATTTACTAAAAAATACCCCGAATATCAGATTGTAAATCTTGATAAACTTACGTACGCCGGAAATTTGACCAACCTTTCCGACATTGAAAATTTACCAAACTACACTTTTGAAAAAGGTGACATCGTAGACGCCGATTACGTTGATTCATTATTCGATAAATATAAGCCTGACGGGATTATTCATTTAGCGGCAGAATCGCACGTTGATCGTTCGATAACCGATCCAATGTCATTTGTAATGACAAACGTAGTAGGAACCGTGAATTTACTAAACGCCGCAAAAAAAACATGGCATGGCAATTACGAAGGAAAAATATTTTACCACGTTTCGACGGATGAGGTTTATGGTGAACTTCACAACCCCGAAGACTTTTTTGTAGAAGACACTTCGTACGACCCCCGGTCACCGTATTCGGCTTCAAAAGCAAGTTCTGATCACTTCGTAAGAGCGTATCATAATACCTATGGAATGCCTATCGTGCTTTCGAATTGCTCGAATAATTACGGTCCGAATCATTTTCCCGAAAAATTGATTCCGTTAATGATTAATAATATCAAAAACGAAAATCCACTTCCCGTTTACGGAAAGGGTGAGAATATTCGGGACTGGTTATATGTGATTGATCACGCACGGGCAATTGACGAAATTTATCACCGAGGTAAGAATGGCGATACCTATAATATCGGAGGAAATAACGAATGGACAAACATCGCGTTGGTACATTTGCTATGCGACTTGATGGACAGCAAACTTGGAAACAAAGTGGGCAAATCCCGCGAATTGATTACCTACGTAACCGACCGTGCCGGACACGACATAAGGTACGCCATTGACGCCAGTAAATTGATGAACGAACTGGGCTGGGAGCCTTCCGTAACTTTTGAGCAAGGACTCGGTAAAACCGTAGATTGGTATTTGAATAACTGGAGTTGGATTGAAAATATCACTTCGGGAGATTATGCTAACTATTACACAGAAATGTACGCAAGTCGTTGATTAATATTTTTGAAAAGTTGTAAGTAATAGCTTTTAACTCCCTTATCTCTCCCGATAATTGTCGGAACTAACATCTCAAACCTTAGAAAATGAAAGGAATAATACTTGCCGGCGGTAGCGGCACCAGGCTTCACCCATTAACACTAGCAGTTAGCAAACAACTGATGCCGGTTTACGATAAACCGATGATTTATTACCCACTATCGGTATTGATGCTGGCGGGAATCAGGGAAATTCTAATTATTTCTACTCCGCATGATTTACCGCACTTCAAAAAACTTCTGGGCGACGGAAAAAGTATCGGTTGTAGATTTGAATACGCTGAACAGCCTTCGCCAGATGGTCTCGCTCAGGCGTTCATTATCGGAGAAGAATTTATCGGCGATGATAAAGTAGCCTTGGTACTTGGAGACAATATCTTCTATGGTAGCGGATTAAGTAAAATACTTCAATCTTGCAGTAATCCCGAAGGCGGAATTGTATTCGCTTATCAGGTGCACGACCCCGAACGTTACGGAGTAGTAGACTTTGACGAAAATTTAAAAGCACTTTCTATCGAAGAAAAACCAACTTCACCAAAGTCAAATTATGCTGTTCCCGGGTTATATTTCTACGATAATGAAGTGGTGAAAATTGCTAAATCTATCAAACCATCACCACGAGGTGAGTTAGAAATTACTTCTATAAATCAAGCGTATTTAGAAAAAGGAAAGTTAAAGGTTGGAGTATTAGATCGTGGCACAGCGTGGCTTGACACCGGTACTTTTGCATCATTGATGCAAGCGGGTCAGTTTGTGCAGGTTATTGAAGAAAGACAAGGTTTGAAAATTGGCTGTATTGAAGAAATTGCGTACCGGATGGGTTTTATTGACAAAGTTCAACTCAGAAAAATCGCCAAACCATTGGTGAAGAGCGGATACGGCGAATATTTACTAAGGCAATTATAAAAGAACTATTTGATTTCATAAAAAAGGCGGAATTGAATTCCGCTTTTTTTGCTTTCTCATGTTATTAATATCTTACCATCCATCGTCAGAAACTACTGGCTTCTTTTTGGCTGCTGGCTTTACCACTTTTACCGATGTGCCTGCCGGAAGTGATACAGAACTACCTGAGCCACTAGCAACTGCTTCGTCTAATTCCATTCTTGAGAATACCCGACTCACAATTCTCCACTCATCGTTTACTTTCAATAAGTTTAGCAAATCGATAATTTTAGAGGTTTGATAAGCCGTTTCAGTTATTGCAGTGGCGGCGTCGTTGGCGTAGCTCCATGATATAATTCTTGTCGTGCGGTTCATCACTGAACCCGGCTTAATCTTGGAAGCTAAATTATCAACTGTCATACCCGTAACGGTACCAGAACGACCAACAGAACGCTGAACTGCATCCTGAAGAAAAGCTTTTTTAAACCTTGCTACATCGCCATTTGTGCCTCCATCCAGATAGTCAAGCACAGTCCGCTTTATTGCTTCTTCTTCAGATTGGGCAAATAAAGCGACGTTTATGCCCAATAGAGCCACAACTAATATGCTAAAGTGTTTCATCCTATTCATTTTTTTATATTTAAACGGTGGACTATTTTTTTTTAGTTTGTCAATTATCAAATTTATCAGCGTTGTTTTTGTTTCAAATACACAAGAACATGTAAATTTGACTGAAATATATTTTCAATCAAAACAATTTAAGATTATAGGTTTAATGTCATTTTTTAAGGGAGTTGGAGAAAAACTCTTCAATAAAACTTCTAATGAGCCAGAAGAAAAGCAAACAGAATTAAAAGCACAAGCTTTACTTGACCATATTCAAGGTTTGGGTTTAACTTTTAAAAAGTTAATAGTAAAAGTTCAAGCTGACACCGTAACTCTTGAGGGTGAAGTAACACAACAAGTTGATGCTGAGAAGGTTGCATTAGACGTTGGTAACGTAGAGGGCGTTGCGATGGTAGATAACAAGTTAACTGTTGCTGACCCAAAACCAGAAGCACAATTTCACACGGTAGAATCAGGCGAATATCTTTCAAAAATTGCCAAGAAATATTACGGAGATTCTAATAAATACAACGTTATTTTTGAAGCTAACAAGCCAATATTATCTGATCCTGATAAAATTTACCCAGAACGGGTATTGCGTATTCCCCCAATTGACTGATAAATGCATTCGACTAAAAATAAAACCGGCCTTCGTACGGGTTTTATTTTTAGATGATAATCCGTTTTAAAACGATATATTTACCCGCTTGTAGTTTTAATACATAGACTCCCGCCGGAACATTTACGACCTCGATAATTAGCGGTTCATTCGCTCCAATTATCTGACTTTTACGATGAATCAATCTACGCCCCAACATATCAGTCAATGATAAATCAAACGGTTTACTTACAAATTTTGTGTCAGTAATTTGCAGTTGGAGCACATCGGTAACCGGATTGGGAAATACCTTGATTTCCTCCGCCCATTCTTCACTATTAGCCAACGGTTGCAGCACTACTATTTTAGCACTACCCGTCAGAAATACTTCACCGCAAGTATTTAATGCCTTTCTTATTGTATAAATTTCAGTTTCGCTTGGTTGAACTTCGGGGAAAATCTCGGGTTCGGGCGTTTCAAATTTTTGCCCATCTGACAATTCAAAATTCCACGGTGCATCGCCGCTAAGCTTAATTGCCAATGCTACTCTATCTCCAAACTTAATCGTATTATTTCCAGAAATAGCGGCGGTAGCGGGTTCTTTTATTTTTACCTGAATTTCTTTCCGAGAACTTTCGCAACCGAACCCATTAGTCTGAGTAACGTAGTATTAGAAAACGCCCGTTTGCGTTGTCTTCGGGACTAACTGTCTTGCAGGAATTATATCAGTCTGCCCGAAATACCATTTAATATTGGAGCCATTTGCTTTCAGCGGAGTTGCAGGTGTATTAAAACAGTAAGAAACTTCATTACTACTTTGCGGAGTTGCCGGTTTTGGATTTACTTTCACGGAAACAGGAAGGCTATAATCTTCGGCGGATGCACCTTCAATAACCAAGTCATATACATTTGATTTATTACTAAAGTACGACGGAGCAAGCACAAATATTACGCCCGAAAATACATTAGAAGCCGTGTTGAAAGTTGTATCAGCATTACTCAACTTAACTGAATGATTAGCATTCGAAGCGTCCGATTTCAAACCAGATACCGGTATTTGAAAGAAACTTTGCTGACAGCTTTTACCCGTAAATGACGGATCTACTTTTAGAGAAGGTTCGGCAATTACAAGTGTTACATCGTTCTCAACAGCAACATTACCGCACAACCCTACCGCTGACGAGATTTTGTAAGAATTCGTTATGGTCGGTTTTAACCTAACTTGATGTCGTCGATTATTAATTGCTGACAACATGATTCCGTTTTCAAAAACTACTTCCCAAGGTCCACTTCCTGTAAAATCGAGGAACAGGTTTGAAGTATTATTCGGACGAATAATGTTCTCGGAGAGTGATAGCTTTAACGTACCTTTTGTGTGCACCGTAAAGCTTTTACTAACTGTACTAATCAAAAACGGAAGTTGTGAAATAACACGAAATTGGTAGTTCGAGGAAGGGTTCATCGTATTTGGCAAGCGAAACCTGATTTCATTTCCTATGTTGTAGACAGCACCGTTTACTTCCTTAAAGTTTTCTCCGTTACTATCAGACATTTCTAATACAAAGTTACTCTGCTTCGCGAAGTCCCCGTAAGTACTATAGGTTACCAAAACCTCCTCCCCTTCGCAGTAAGTTGACTTTGAAAGTTGATTTACAATCAAATAATTTGCCTGATTTCCGAGAAGATTATACGCAGCGTTGGGCGAAAATCGGATCGAAAACGACTGCTTCATCCGTTGATATTGCCCGTTAGTGAATACGTTCCCGCACCTCACATGATACGACATAATGTTATCAGCGGGCGGAGCGTAAGAATAACCGTACGCATCAACTAAATCAGGTGGTAATTTATCATTGCAATTATAACTATAAATAGTTGTCAGCCGCTCGAAAGGATCAGAAGGGGTATCGCACAAATAATCTCCCGTTTTATCACAGTTGGCTCCCGAGCCAAGGTCCCGCATCACTAGTTCACGTTTGTTCACATCCGGGTTATTGCTATCTCTAAACGTGTGCAGTAATCCGAAATAATGACCTAATTCATGCGGGAAAACTTTATTTTTCAATGTTTTAAAATCTTCCTGATTCCGGTCCAAGTAACTCAGAAATATACGGTTGCTGTTATTGGATAAATTAGGCAAAGCCGCCGAACCATTCAGAAAAACACCGTCTTCGGTAGATATGGTATTGAAAAAGTATAAATTGAGTGCATTTGTAACATCGTATTGTGCCCTAAGCTGCGTTTCCTGCGTAACTAAAAATCTGTTGTAGTTTTTATCCGAAACGTGGTTTACAGTTTCGTTCTGGAGATAAAGCTCAACGTCAATACTATTTAGATACGTATTGGCGTGTTGAATTAATAATTTCACATCAGCCGTCGAAAACGTTTTTTCTTCTGCACTACTTTCGTAAAAAACCGTCGCTCTGACCGCAACCCGATATCGGACATCAGTTTTACGGAGGTACTTTTCTTTCGTTGAGTTTTTAAGAAGAAGCTGGTTAAGATTTTCAACTTGACTTTCGGAGAAACTGCTTGCACAACTTACTTGTGCATACGAATGACTAGAAAATATCAGTATCAGTAAACAAAAAGACGCAGAAAAAATGTGTTTGAAACTTTGCAAACCTGCCCAGTTTAATGACTTAAAATCCAAGCAATAATCTTGCCTAATCAGCATATAGTTTTTCTTTATTAGTGACAAAATAATCAAATTCCTGCACTAATGCCTTATATCTGTCCATAAAGTTACTCAAATCCCCCGTTTTAGCGGGCTCCTCAATAAGTTTGGTGGCTTCGTGTATCATCATCAGCCCGATTGTTCCTGAGTTACCTTTGAGCGTATGAAGCTCTCTTTGAATTATATTTATATCGCCGTCTTTAAATCCGAATAAAGTATTTTCGAGTTGCTCGCGAGATTCAACTTCAAAATCATCGAAGACTGTTTTAAGCACTTCACTGCCCACCATTTCTTTTAGACTGTTTATGACTTCAAAATCAAACTTTGGTATCGAATATTCAATCAATTTTTCTTCAACTTTAACCGTCTCTTCATCGTCAGAGATAAAATTAGAGGTAACTGAACTCTTATCTAACGAGCTGTACAGCTCATAAATCTTCTGCAATAATGATTGAGCCCGAATAGGTTTCGGAATATAAGAGTCCATGCCATTGTTCAGGAAACGTTCTTTATCATTTTGCATTGAATACGCCGTCATGGCTACTACAATGGGCATATCGCCGTCATGATTTGCTCGCAGGAATTTCGTAGTTTCCATCCCATCCAAATCCGGCATTTGAATATCCATCAAGATTATATCAAACTTTGACTTAACTGGTTTCAACTCAATTGCTTCCCGCCCGCTGGACACAATTGTGACTTTACAATTTGCTTTCAAAAGTATTTCAGAAGCTACTTTACGATTTATAGCGTTATCGTCTACCAATAAAATATGCGGAGAATCTGAAGGCTCGAAATAAGAAGCAAATAGCTTCTCTTCGTCAACAGATTCTGCCGCAACCTGCTGCGTAGTTGGTTTTGATTCAATTGTAAACCAAAAAGTACTTCCTTCGTTTGGTTTCGACCGCACGCCCATTCTGCCGTTCATTCGTCGGCAAAGCTCTTTTGAAATAGCTAAGCCAAGTCCCGTCCCACCAAAAGCTTTCTTGGTGGAATTATCAATTTGCTGAAAAGCATTAAACAATAATTTTTGATTTTCTTCCGAAATACCGATTCCCGAATCATTAACCTCAAAGAGAATCTCGTCGTCTAAGTTTGACACAGATACGCTCACTTTACCGTTGTCGGTAAATTTTAACGCGTTTGAAGTCAGGTTTGACAAAATCTGCAACAAACGAGTGTCGTCACCCATGATAAAGCGAGGAACCTCCTGCTCTACCATTGCGACAAGTTTGTTCTTTTTATCAATTGCCCGCTGTTTAAACAACGCCGTTAACCGGTTCATTACTTCGTGTAAATCCATCGGAGCGATGCTTAACTCCATTTTTCCGGCTTCAATCTTGGATAAATCTAAAATATCGTTGAGAATAACAAGCAGCGTTTCTGATGATTTCTTAATGGTTTCTACGTAATCCTTTTGCTCTTCCGCCAGCGGAGTTTGATTAAGCACATCAATCATACCGATAATTCCGTTCATCGGCGTCCTGATTTCGTGGCTCATATTCGCCAAAAATTGTTCCTTAATTTTAAGCGATTGCTCCGCCCCTTCTTTTGCATGTTTTAGTTCTTCGGCGTAAGTTCTGAGTTCGGTAATATCCCGGGCAATTCCTTCAATTTCGATAGGAAGTCCTCGTTCGTTCCGAATCATCCGGATATTTAGCATAAACTGCCGAAGCTCCTTATCTTTTCGCTTAACGTTTACTTCAAAATTAGTCACGTTTCCGTTTTTCAGAATGGATTTTATATTTCGTGAACTTCCGGTCGCATCCACAAAAAACTGATCAACTTTCTTCCCTAATACATCTTTCAGGTTATAACCCGTGTGCGTTTCTACCGAAGGCGAAATCATCGTCACGACGCCGTTTAAATCAGTACGGTAGTAAATATCGATGAACGATTCAATGATATTTCTGAATTTCTCCTCGCTTTTCTGAATTCGCATTAATGAGTTACGTTTATCCGTAACATTTCGGGCAATGCCACAAACCTCTTCAATGCTACCATCGGTTGCGGATAAGATCGGGTTCAGGTAAAATTCGTACCAATCAGTGCCGCCGTCTTTTTCTCCCCAGTTCATCTCAAAGTACTGCGGTTCGCCGTCAAAAGCACGGTTATATTTTTCACGGAGAATGGGACGGTCTTCAGGATTTATTAAAAGCCAGCCAATTTTCTCGGTGCTTACATTTATCTGCGGCGGAACGCCCAAATTATTATAAATAAGATCAGAGTAATTTTTATTAAACGAACTCAATTGCCGCTTTTTGTTTGACTTTACAGTCCAGATAAGGTGTGAACTGCTGTCAAAAATGGCGTTCAGACGGGCTGTCTGACGCATGATGTCTATCTCGTACTTTCGCCGGTTCAACGCAAGGGCCACCTGACCCGAAACAAACTGCAGTAATTCTAAATCCTTGTTTGTAAACTTATTGGCGTCACTGTAAGACTTTATTCCAATAACACCCATCGTTTTCCCTTCCACAATAAGCGGGACGATTACCATCACCGCCGGAAGTACCGGACCGTAATAAAACACCTCATTTGACTTAACAAGTAGCTCTAAATCAGCTTTTTGCAGAAATAGCGGCGTATTTTTCACAATGGAATACTCCACGACCCCCTTTCCCATTTTACGCCGAATCTGTGTTTCGGACATCTTGTACTTCTCATCAACGTGATAAGGAAAAAATATTTCCCCGTCCTCTGGCTCGTAGATTGCCACAAAGAAGTTATTAGCGTAAATATTCTTTTGTAACTCAACCTGAACTTGCCGCAGAAAATCGTATAAATTGGGGGTATTTAGGTTAGACTGAGCAATGGAATAGTAGAGATTTTGTGCATTCTCCGCCTGTCGCCGTTGCGTAATATCCCGAAGTAAACACCTGAATGCGGTGGGTTTTCCGTTTTCAAACCGACAGTTTATATCACCCGAAAGATAAACACTCCGATTGCTCTTTCCTCTCAGTACTACCTGCACATCGTGCATGGAACTACCTTTTTTTATTTCCTCCAAAAGTCCCAAAATTTGCTCTTTGAATCTTTCATGGAGTAAATCTTCCAGCTTTAGCGTAGTAAGTTCTTCAGACGTGTAACCAACGACTTCCAAAAATGCTTTATTAGTGAATAAAAAACGCCCCGATAAAGAGAGCAACGTGATTATTTCGGAGGTGTTATCAACCAAATCCTGAAGTTGGTCAATCCCTTTACTTTTCCCCGCTTCTTCAAGCCTCGACTTGAGATGCTTGATTTCCAAAACCAGTTGTTCTTTCGTTTTTTGAGTAGTACGCATTCAGGGTGTTTTCGTCTAATTATGGATAAATTTAAATCATTTTAGATACATTTGGCAATCTAAGTCAAGAATTAACCCGGCAACCATTTATTATGAAAAAAGTAAGGGCAAAAAAGCACCTTGGTCAGCACTTTCTGAACGATGACAGCATCGCTCTAAAAATAGTGGAGCAGCTTCAAAATTTTGGAGACTACAAAGATGTCGTAGAGATTGGACCAGGAATGGGCGTTCTGACAAAATATCTACTAAAGAACGATACGTACAAAACTTGGGTAGTTGAAATTGATACAGAATCTGTCAGTTACCTCGAAGAAAACTTTCCTGAATTAGACGAACGGATAATCGCTGAGAATTTTTTAAAAATTCCATTATTGGAATTGATGCAAAAAGATACGGCTTCTACCATTCACAATTACGCGATAATTGGTAATCTGCCGTACAATATTTCGTCACAAATATTCTTTAACGTTTTAGCAAACCGCGACGTAATCCCTGAAGTGGTTTGTATGATTCAGAAAGAAGTTGCTCAACGCATCGCTTCGCCACCTAAAAACAAAACGTACGGAATTCTGAGTGTCTTCCTACAAGCATTTTACGACATTGAATACTGCTTTACGGTGTTTCCGCACAGTTTTGACCCGCCACCACGAGTGGATTCCGGCGTAATAAGATTGACGCGAAATGCTACCAAACAACTCGACTGTGACGAGAAGTTATTCTTCAATATTGTAAAAGTTGGTTTTAATCAACGCCGTAAAAAACTAAAGAATCCATTAAAGGCAATTCACGTCGGTGTTGAACATCCTTTGCTCGAACACCGTGCCGAAGAACTTTCGGTAGCAGATTTTGTGGAACTGACCAATGCTTTTTCAACGGCAAAAAATGCCGATCAAAACAACGTTTCGACGTAACTCAATACTTTACCAACGTCGCTCCATTCTTTGAATTTGAGTTTTTCGTTACTTATGAATGTAGTTACTTGCTCTTCGTATTTTGGGAAGAGTGCGAGTACTTGTTTCTTACTTTTCTTGATTCGCTGGAGTTGTCTGGTAGAATAAGCAATGTAGTAGTTTTCGTACAAGTTGAATTTAAAGTTGGTGGTTGCTTCGTTGAATTTCCGCTCTTCCCGCCCATTGTAATAAGCGTGTTTCAATAACTTGAAATTACCGCTATTGTGCAAAACCTGATAGAAGGTTTGTTCGTCTTGCCGTTCGTAAGGACGAAAGCCATTCCGGAAAAGAAAGCCGCCGGATGCGGTACTCGTATCACTCAGGATAAAGTGCGTCAGGGGGTTTTCAACGGTTAGTTTCTGCCCCTTTTCCAACCGTTCGAGACGTTGATTGTAAGCGTTATAATTAATGACTAAATCCCGCACAGTATTATCTTTAAAGTAAACCCGCCCAAGTTTCCAATCTCTTGAAAGGTAAGCAGTTTCACCGTCATAAACGATGTGGTAAGTACCTTCTTTGTAATCGTCTAATAACATACGGGTCATCATATCATCTTGAGCGTGTAGCTCAGGCGACATTATAAAAAATAGTAACGTTAGGTTCAAAATTATTTTCATGGCTTTTCAAATTTATTTTGACCTCAAAACAAGCTTTTGAGAGAACGTTGTTAAAATAGCTATACTTAGATATTTGTTTAAATATATAATTACCGTAAGTTCGTGTATATTATCAAACGAATTGAAACTTAAAGATATGGCACAATTAACAGGAAACAACAAACGGGAAGCGGCGAAGCCGGATATGACTCCGATGGTAGGTTTGGGCTTTCTTCTTATTACATTTTTCATGTACACCACAACATTCACAAATCCAGTTCAACTATCATTTAATCAACCGATTGAAGACGATGACTCGACGAGTGAAATTATGGAAAGTAATTCCCTCACTATTATCATCGGTAAAAACGACGAATTACTTTATCACCAGACAAATTTGGACGATTTGACTGCTTTGACCAATATCTCTAACTCAAAAAGTGCTTTCAGAAAATTACTGATTAATTCAAAAAAGAACGCTACGAAAGCAGGAAGTTTCACGGTCATCATCAAACCGTCCGAGTTTTCTACGTACAACGGCTTCGTTGATGTATTAGACGAAATGGTTATTATAAATCAAAGGGTTTACGCCGTGGTAGATATTTCGAAAAAAGAAATGAGTCTGCTTTTATAATTGAAAAGGCAGCCACTTATATTTTCACAAGTTTGAAAGCTTTACTGAAGCCTTTCTTTTCTATCACTACAAAATATATCTCGCTTGAATAAGAGCTCATATCAATCATGACTTCGTTTGAATCAGGCGAGTCGACTGATTCAATAAGTTGCATCGCTGCGGATAGTACGCTGATCTTAGCACCTTTAATCAATCCAGTATTTACCGTTACGGTACGTAGAACCGGGTTTGGATATATGGATACTTTAACAACTGCTTCCTGACTCAAAATTGAGTTGGCTTGATATTGGTTGATTAGTTTGTCTATGTGTTTCAAAAGTGAATGATTTCCCAAATCATCCTGCCCGATTTCCCAAATCATAACTCCACTTACTTCATTCAAGGCAAGGAGCGTTTTTTTCGTAATGGTTGGAATACCGTTGTAGAAAATATCTCCTACCCGATCTTTATAAGCATTGGCGGGGTCTAATTTGACCAAATTTGCAAAAGTAGCAGATTTTACCTTTTTGCGGTCGGTGAAATCCCAACCGTAAAACGGTACGCCTAGAGTCATACGCTTTTTTTCGAGTCCTTCTTTACTCCAATAATCAATAGAGTTTAGGGCAAGAGAATACGGAGAATGTGGCCCCATAATATCCGGCTGCCAAGGTCCGGTCAAGTCATACGCCATGAGGTTTATCCAGTCAAAAGAAGCGAGTGCCTCCGCAGTAATTTCGGGGTAACGGTAGTTTGCAGGAAGTGCAGCCGACATTAGTAGGTTATGATTTACCAAAGAGTCTTTTAACTCTAACACAAATCCGCTGTAGTCAGCGTTGACTACGCCCCATTCTATGTCAACATCCACACCTTGTAATTCGTGAGATTTCACATACTCAACTATTCCACTAATGAATTTGGGTCTGTTATTCGGCGTTATCCATTTTGCCCAATCTGCTAAACTCGCAGCTCCGCCCGCTATAGCTATAAAAACTTCTACGCCAGCTTTGTGTCCTTCATAAACTGCGTCGCTGATGTCAATACCATTTGTTTGCAAAATGCCATTTTGGTCTGGATTTGCAAAAGATATATTTAGATGGGTCAGCCTTTCCAATTCCATCTTATTGACTAAGCCAAAGCGATAAGTAGGAAGGTAGCCAACAGTCTTAAATTCCTGACCGAACGCTCCCCAGGGCTTTAAAAGAAGGAGCAGTGCAATCGTGTAAAGTAGATTTGTTTTCATGTACGGTTGAATTATTTGTGTTTTAATATCGCCATTTATCAGTAAACAAAAAATGCCGGACAAGATTGCCCGGCATTTTCTAATTATTAAAACCAGTATTATTTTGGATTTAACGCCATATCAATACGCTGATATAAGTCTTTCAGGTGGTATCTCGTCAATGTATCCGATACACGCGGAGCGGCACTGCCAATCATCGCTTTCAAAGCGGTCAGTTCGCCGCGAGCCACAGAAGGCAAGTCAGTTTCGCTTAAGTCTACCGTACGGGTATTATAACCGTACGTAACACCCACCGGAACCGAACGAACAGATGCTTTGCCCGGCTTCAAAAACGAAATCAATTCATTTACATAAACTTTCTGCAAATTACGACGGTAAATATCAATTATTGAACGTGATTTTATTTCGGCGAAGATGCCGTCGTTCAAGTCTGACATTAAGTCGAGTAAGCTGTAGTTATTGCTATTTAAAGCATTTGACTCCATTAACCGCACAATTCTGTCGCCGGCTAATAAGCTATTCAACGTTCTGGATTGCAATTCCTTAATCGCTTCCACTCCCGCTTCTGGCTTAATTTTACTCCAAATTTCCTGATTCATAATCCAAGTCGGAGTTTGGAATAATTGGGCATTTAAAAAGTTAACGGCACTTTTTTGTTTCGCTTTCGGCACAACCGTAAATACGTCACCTTCCATATCGTAAGTTTTAGGGTTGTCATAAATTCCACCAACGTTTTTGGTCACGTGACCCATATAACGGCGGTATTGATTTACTACGTTTCCGTAAAGCTCTTCCAATTCCTGATAACTTTCGCCGTCTTCTTTACTCCACTTAATTAAGTTAGGAACAATACGCTTCAGGTTTTCGATTCCGTAACCAGAGGCAAGCATTGAATCATCTCCTAAATCTTCGGTTTGATAACGAGGATCGTACGGGCTGATTTCTGTCCCAAAACGCTTACGTGGATCATTGTAAGCTTCTTTTGTCCAACCATTCAGAATTTTCTTTTCTTCGTCGGCGTTGTCAGCATCCGGAAAATACGTGTATCCCCATTTGATTGCCCAAATATCATAATCTCCAATTCTTGGGAAGAAATCCGTTACGCCGTCGCCCGGCTGAGCTACGTAATTAAAACGGGCGTAATCCATGATAGAAGACGTGTGGCCATTTTTAGCAACCCAGTCTTTGTCTCTCAATTTCTCAACGGGCGTTGCCGAACTAGCTCCCATATTGTGGCGTAAACCCAACGTGTGTCCTACTTCGTGCGAAGAAACGAAACGGATAAGTTGTCCCATCAGCTCATCGCTGAAATCTTTCGTTTGTGATTTTGTGTCAACGGCAGCGGTTTGAATCATGTACCAGTTGCGTAAAAGACGCATTACGTTGTGATACCAGCCAATATGACTTTCCAGAATTTCACCACTTCGGGGATCATGAACGTTGGGTCCGTAAGCGTTCTGAATGTCTGCCGCGAAATAACGAATTACTGAAAAACGGGCATCTTCCAGACTCATCGTAGAATCTCCTTCTGGCCAAAGTTCACCACGAATGGCGTTTTTCCAACCAGCAGCTTCAAACGCTACGTTCCAGTCATCCACACCCGCTTTTAAACTGTTACGCCATTTAACCGGGGTTGCCGGATCGATATAATAAACAATTGGCTTCTTCGGCTCAATCAATTCACCGTTCTTTTGTTTCAAAGCATCGGCGTCATTTTTGGGTTCTAAACGCCATCTTACCGCAAAAACGTTTTCGTCTGCTTTTTGCGATTCTTCTTCAAATACGTCGTACTGATTTGCAAAATAACCAACACGAGCGTCAAATTCACGCTTACGCATCGGCTCTTTTGGAAGCAGCAACAGCGATGTATTCATCTCTAAAGTTACCACACCCGCATCACGGCTCGACGGAAAATATTTACCAATGCTTGGAGTTGGAGTCAGTGAAATACGTGGGGGCGATACGCTGAATGTTTTCACGGTTCTGATTTCCGTGTTCATCGAATACGTATTTATTTTATCAATGTACGAGGCATCACTTTTAAATGCGGTGATATTAAAACGTTGCTTCGCAATTGGGTCTAAAGAGAACGTTTGTAAATCTGAGTCGAAAGTCTTGGTAACATCAAATACATAAACCGAATCTTTGGTCAGGGCTTTGATTTCAAACGTTGCCACAATTGGGTCAGAACTCGAATTTTTTACCGCCTGAAACATCGGCTTTGTGCTGTCGGGGCTTGCCACAACGTAAGTGATTGACCGCAGGAAAATCTTATCTCCGGGGCCTTTTTCAAATTTCACCACTTGGCGATTTACCTCTTCACCACCAAATATTCCACCACCAGCGGCAGTTTTTGAATAACGGGTAACCGCCATTATTTCACGGTTAAAAAGTGACTCAGGAATTTCGAAATAGAACTTTTCTTCTTTTTCGTGAACGGTCAGAAGTCCGCGTTTGGTAGTAAACGTACTATCAATGAATTTGGCGTAAGGCTTTGGGCCTTTATCTTCTTTCTTAACTTTTAACTTAACAGTATTGGTGGCGGTATCAACTACCGCAACGATTTCGGCATCCTTTTTCTTTCTATTTTTTCGTTGAGCATCTGCCGAGGTGGCGATGAAAATGGTCAGTATAAGTAACAGACTGAAACGAATTTTTTTCATAAAATGAGCTTTGATTTTAAATTAAACAAGTCACTAAAGTAAAAATAAGTTTTGTATGATTTGTAAATTATAGATAAACGGTACTAATATTCAGACAAAAAACGGCTTATTACCACCAAATCGGTTTCAACTTTATATTTTTGTGCAATTAATTTTTACAGCAAATGGAAGACTTACTCGAAAGAGTAAAGGCAATTGACTTACGGATGGTTATGGAAGATCTCGGTTACAAAACTGTGCAAAACCGCCGAATGAAATGCCCGTTTCACGAAGACGATTCACCGTCTTTGGTTATTTATCCGCCTCCGCAGAATGAGTTTCACTGTTTTGGCTGCGGGAAGCACGGCGATGTGTTAAATTTCTACGCAGAAGTTAACGGAATCAGTTTCAAAACTGCTCTTAATCGACTCGCTTACACGTATATTCCAAATTACGAACCAGAAAATAAGAATTCTTTTAAAAATAAACCCAAACTACAGGTTTACGAAAAAAAAGACCCGGCGGCTAATTACGTTTACCAATCAATCCACAGTGATATTTACGAGGATTTTCGGGAACACTGCCTAAATTATTCAACGACAGAATCTACCATTCAGGCGGTTAATTATCTTAGAGAACGAGGATTGAAAGATTGGATTATGAGGTACTTTGGTCTTTTTATGATCAAAAATTACCGGGAAGTAAACGAGTATTTGAAAGAAAAATATAGCCTCGCAGACTTACAAGATTCTGGATTAATGAACGAAAAGGGAAATCTCATATTTTACGTTCACCCAATTATTTTCCCTTACTTCCAAAACGGACGAATCGTTTATCTACAAGGCAGAACCATTGGTCCGCCCAAAGACAAAGCAAGTAAATATCAATTCCTCAAAGGATTGCCCCGCCCGATGTTTAACAGCGATATTCTGACAACAATACGCATGGGCACAACTATTTATATCACCGAAGGAGCAATTGATTGCATGACGTTAATTCAACACGGAGAAGCAGCAATTAGCTTGGGAAGTGCTAAGCATTTCCGTCCCGAATGGGCAAAGTTACTCCGGCGAGCAAAAGTGGTAGTTTGGTTTGATAACGATGCAGCCGGACGAAGCGGAACGGACGAATTGGTAAATACGTTGCAGGAACTCGGGATTGAAGTAAGCTCGAAAATACTTCCCGAAGGATCTAATGATATTAACGAATATTACAATAACATAAACAACTAAAATAGTACATGAAAATTGCCTTATTGGACAAACACTGGTTTGAACTTTTACTGAGTATCGCCTTAATTTTAATTTATTACGTTATCAAGGAGATTGCCCGAAAAATAATATGTAAACACGCTTACCGCAATGATTTGGCTCCGGGGCGTTCGATTTATGTAATGAAATTTTTCGCCTTTTTCCTGAGTTCATTACTTTGGATCGGGCTTTTTGCGGTGTGGAATTTACAAGCTAAGAGCCTGTTCGTTTATTTTGGTACTTTCTTTACTGTGGCGGGCGTAGCACTTTTTGCTCAGTGGTCAATTTTGAGCAACATTACGGCTTCGGTTATTCTATTTTTTAGCTTCCCGTTTAAAATCGGTTCAAGAATTAAAATTATGGACGATAAAAACTCCGTTACGGGTATCGTGGAAGATATTACTTTTTTTGTTATTCAAATTCGTACCATCGACGGAAATATGGTTTCTTACCCAAATAACTTAGCGATTCAAAAAGGTATCATTGCGTTTACAGGTAAGGAAAGTGTTCCTGTGTCATAAAAGAAGCCAAACGGTATCGTTCGGCTTCTTTATAAAATTATTTTAGGCTTTTTATTCTGCTTCCGCAGCATCAAAAGCCGTTGGAGCTTGGTCACGGATGTTTCCGAGTTCGGTATCAATCACGAATAACGATTCTCCTTCCATCAGGTCAATCATTTCGATAGCACGGCGGGCTAAGTATTCTTCCTCAATCTGTTCTTTCACAAACCAAAGAGCTAATTGCTCCGTTGCAAAATCGTTCGCTTCGCGGCTTGCCGCCACAATACGATTAATAGATTTTGTCACCATTATCTCGCTCTCAAGCGATGTTTCGAAGCATTCACGCACCGATGTATATTCTTGCTTTGGTTGCTGAACGTCAGGCGTAGTAACAGAACCGCCCATGTCAATCACAAATTTTATAATTTTCAGCATGTGGCTTCGCTCTTCTTCAGATTGGGAGTAGAAGTATATCGCCGAATTCTTGTATCCATTACGGTCACACCAAGTGGCCATTGCTAAGTATTTTTGGGAAGCATTTCCTTCCATTTCAACTTGAGCGTTCAATATATCTTGCACTTCCTCAGTGAGCGAAGTACGCATTCTTGTTAAATTCTTCATTGTTAATAATGTCTGTATAGTTGATAAAAAACAAGTCTAAATACAACTTGTAGTTACACGACTGCCTCGTAAAGAGTTTCGTTCAGGAAATCGTTGACGTAAATAGCAAATTTTGCTCCTGCCAATAACTCACGAAGGTGAATTACTTCGCAAAGGGTAAGTTTGATTTTTTTACTAGCGTTAGGCAAGTCGATTACTTCGTGATCGCAGGCGTCAGATAAATCATAAATCATGTTATGAATATCGACACTATCTACTAATCGCTTGAAGTTTAAAAAATTATCGATGCGAAATGCCGCTACAGTATTTGCAAAATAAACGTAAATACGGTTAGTCTTATCACATTGATAAACGCCGCCTTTTTCGTTTTCAAATAACTCAATTCCTAATTTCTGACTCAAAAATTTCATTGACTTTTTCCAAATAGTTGTGCACCAAATATACAGCTTATTTAGAATTAATCAAAATAACGAAATCGAAAACTTAATTGATCAGATTTTGAGCTTTAGCCGGCAAGCCGCCTGACCAATTCGCTTTCCGTTTATCAGACCATTTTCGTTAGAACTTCGGTAGTGAATGCCGCCGTAAAGTCTTGACATAGCCGCCTCATTAGCGTATTCCCAGAAATTCTCGAAAGAGCGAGGTTCGTAACTTTTATTAACATGTGAGTGATCCATAAAAGCGTAATTATACCCGAAAGTATCTGACAAAACCATCGCGATGGCCCCCGAGACGGTAGCATGTCCGGAAGTATATTCAGGAAATGGCGGGTTTGGCAAGTACGCCGACCATTTGGTATCAATAACGGTATTAATAAAAGTTACGGGACGTAGCATGCTGAACTTGTACTTACATTTCCAGCACGAAATAAACGCATCAGATGCCGCAATACCGACTCTACAATATACTTCGGCGGCTTTCATCAAATCAAAACCTTCTTTTTTAATCAGTTGGTTCGTTATCGAAACTCCGTGTCCGGGCGGTGTAAACGTAGTTCCCGGATCATCCGACCAAAATTTTGCAATATCTTTTTGCTCAGTAGTAAGGTTTTTACCGATGCTGTAAACTTCTAGTGCCTGAACGTACAAAATGGAAGAATTACCGATACCGCAATTATGGGGCGGAGGCAGATGAAAGTCGGCAACTCCCTTTATAAATGTCCGGTTATTGCCCCAATACGGCTGCAAAGCCTTCTGCTCACCCACCGGAACCCACATGCAGGCACCCGATTGTAACCTAAAAGAGTCTGGAAAGTTATTGAATTGAGACTCGTGCCCACCGTCTTTCTTAGAGTAATTATAAATCGCTTTCGCGATGCTTTTTCCGTAGTTTACAGAATTCTTCAACGTTCTTTCGTCAGACCTAAAACCGTGCTTGCGGTAATTTTCATCGGTCAATTCTTTGATGCGGAATTTGTTGACTTCGTTCGTGTTCGAATACAAGTAGGAGGTAATTTCTGCCATGGCAGTATTTGCCACAATTGCCCAATTGTAAATGCCTTTTTCGGGCTCCGGGATTTTATCAAATTCGTTGAGCTTTCCCTTTAAACTTTTATAATTATCTGAACCGTGCACAACTGCCTCGTACAAAGTTAAACCGGAATAGCCCAACGCACGAGCTGAAACTGGCGGCGTGAAACCATCCGTGGTCGGTATAATGTCAATCTGTAGTTGAAACCAGTCGGTAGCCACATCTCCGGAAAAGTCTTCAGTTGGTTTTTGGGCAACTGCATTTCCGAAAAA
The DNA here is from genome assembly GCA_047630355.1 of Spirosomataceae bacterium. Lineage (GTDB taxonomy): Bacteria > Bacteroidota > Bacteroidia > Cytophagales > Spirosomataceae > JANQUM01. The sequence continues at coordinate 35,360 of JBLHXN010000016.1, forward strand.
GTTGAGAAAAACTAAGATTATGACTGTAAAAAAACTTTTCATGCAATATTAATTCAATACTGAAAACGATAAATCTGTTGTTTTGAAATAGCAAAAGAACATTTGATATTAAAAATCTATACTATTGGTACTGTTAAATATGCGTTCACCTAACTCGTAGCCTTGCTGTCCGCTATTATTGAAGTTTGTTCCGCCGTTAATTGCGGCTCTAATAACCTCGCTCTTAAAATCTGAAACTGTGATCGGTGACGTACTAAAAGGAGTTTTTATACTTCCCCCTAATTCAGTCCTGATTAACTCACCAACAGCCCCAGCTAACGTTGCACTTAGCGACGGAAAAGACGGCGAATATGAAACGCCAAGCGTTGGTTTCCAGTTCTCATCTAAAGTTTCTTTCACGTACGTATCAGGTCGTACCTGATTAAATTCGTATTTGTTTCTCCAAACAGAAATTACGCCATCACTCATAACGATTGCCCCTTTTAGGTACAACAATGCCGCTTCATCTAATTTAGTACTTTTGCCAGCAATTGCCTCACTAAGTACACCAAAAATATTACACACGGTGTTATTTCCTAAACCATCTCCTTCCCAATAAGCACTCTTCTGCTTTTGTAGGCTAGTAAGATTTTTTGATGCTTCGTAAACCTGCATTGCTTCGGCGAAAAAAGCTGATTCTTTTCGGTACGAAAACGGAATGGTAAAAATAGGGGATAAATATTTGTTCGGAAAGTGCATCGGACGAAGTAATTTCCATTGCGTAAGCAATGGTCTGGTTTGCGGCGGATTTGCTTTCCACACGCCTAAACCATCGGGAAATACGTACGAATTATTGAAAAGAAGCGAATCTGTCCCGTTCAAGCCATCTTGACGGGCGTAGTTGAAGACTGCGGTTGCAACCGCCGCACCGTACTCGATGGAGCGTTTGATGATTGCTTGCGAAGCATTTCCCCGAAAGGCTTTTTCGTACTTAGAAAGTAACGCATCAATCTTAGCATTCTGTTCGGTACCCGCTTTCGGGAAAAATGATTGTATAATTGTGTATTGAGCCACATTTGCCGCCAATCCCCAATTATATTCGAGCGAATCAACGGCGTTTGGAACTCCCCCAAAACGGTACAATTTCCCGCTCAGGGTTTCCCGATTGGTTCCATTCACAATACTTTCGTAAAGAGCCAAGTTTTGATATCCGATTGCCCGAGCTGCCATTGGCGAAGCAATTGATTGATCTCCCTCAAGTAAATCAAGCAAAAGTTTATTCCATTCAATAGCCACACTTGTATCGTAAATTTCTGCTTTGGGAGACAACGATACAGGCTTCGGAGTCACTGTTTCCTCGTCAACTCCTTCAGTGTCTTTACAGGCAGAAAAAATCAGCGTTATGCAGACTATCAGCACAGTATGTTGGAATGGGTATTGAAAAAAACAGTTCAAATAGTTTTTTTTCATGTAAAGTTTGATGTTCAAAGAATTTAACATCAATTTTCTTGCCAACTGATTTCCTACCAACCTAGTAGCTGGTATTTTCTCATTTTTACACCCAGTTGCTGGAAATAGTGACCCAAGCTGATGGCTAAATTTGCCCATTCGAACGATTTATAGCTCGATTACAAACTTATTGGGTGGGAAAACGTTTATTCATTTCCTGATGCTAATCAAGAGTGCGGAGACTTTCAGAGATTTGACGAAAGTTTCGATTCGGACGGTTAAATATGGTTCTCAAAGAAATTAACCAACGGAATATTCCTAATTTTGACCAACGGGATTTAACAAAATTTTATGTTGAAACTAAAACCGACGCTTTATTTACTATTATCTATGTACGTAGCCGGAGTAATTGGTCTGAACTTAGATTCTACTACCGGGCTTTTCAAAATCCTCACCCCTTTTAACTTACTCTTTTCAACTTTCGTTTTGCTGTATTTTCACCTTGACAAAAGCAAATTTTTCATTTTCTTCGTGGTCGTCACTTTCATGATTGGCTACTGGATTGAGGTGGTTGGCGTAAACACGGGACTGATATTTGGCAAATACGAATACGACACCACATTGGGTTTTGAGGTTTTCAACGTTCCGTTAATTATCGGTTTTAACTGGCTAATTGTTGCCTACTGTTCGGGGCACCTGGTTCACAAATTAGCCGTTCCCAAAATTGTTCAAATCATTTTAGCTGCACTGCTCATGACAACTTTCGATTACGTAGTTGAGCCCGTTGCTATTCGCCTTGATATGTGGTCTTGGTTTGGGAAAGAGCCGCCTTTGAGTAATTACGTGGGTTGGTTTATTACCTCTTTTGTGATTCAAATCATCTACTTTTACGCTCCGTTCAAAAAAGAGAATCCGGTAGCTGTTTGGCTTTTTGCTTTGCAAACCTTATTTTTCGGAATACAGCGGTTACTCTAATCACTGCTTTAACAATACTTCATCAACCAATACCTTAAATGAAAACTATTTTTTCGACCAAAAATACCGAGGAACTCATTCCCAAAATTGAAAAGTTTATTGAGGAAGAGCTTTACCCCCTCGAAACCTCCGAAACTTTATCAGGAAATTTTTCTGACGTAGAGCCACAACTTCACGAACTAAGAAAGAAAGTAAAAGAAATGGGAATGTGGGGTCTTGCCCTACCCAAAGAAGCCCACGGCTACGGATTAACGCTCTGCGAATTTGGACAAATAAGCGAAGCATTAGCTAAATCTCCGTTCGGGCATTTTGTATTCAATAGTCAGGCTCCCGACATCGGGAACATGGAGTTGATGCACAAATACGCCAACGAATCGCTTCAAGAAAAGTACCTTGAGCCTTTAATCAAAGGCGAAATAAGAAGTTGCTTCTCTATGACCGAGCCAGAATTTGCGGGCTCAAACCCAACACGAATGGGAACAACCGCCGTGAAAGACGGCGATAATTACGTTATCAACGGGCACAAATGGTTTACCTCTTCCGCAGACGGAGCGGCGTTTGCCATAGTAATGGCGGTCACTGACCCTGACGCTTCCCGTCACCAAAGAGCATCACAGATTTTAGTGCCACTTGATTCTCCCGGTTACGAGTTTGTCCGTAATATTCCAATCATGGGACACGCCGGAGATAGCTGGGCGAGCCACGCCGAAGTAAGATATAACGATGTTGTAGTACCGCAAAGCAATCTTATTGGTGCGGAAGGTGCCGGATTTTTGTTGGCTCAAGAACGCTTGGGGCCTGGAAGAATTCACCACTGCATGCGTTTTATCGGAATTGCAGAACGGGCGTTTGATTTAATGGTTCGTTATGCAATTAGTCGTGAGCTGCGGGAAGGAACAACGCTTGCTCACATGCAAAGTATTCAAAATTTTATTGCCGATAGCCGAGCCGAAATAAACGCCGCCCGATTAATGGTACTTGATACCGCTGATAAAATCGATAAGCACGGAAGTGCAGCGGTAAGAAACGAGATTTCGACCATAAAGTTTTTCACGGCAAATATGATGCTACGGGTAATTGACCGTTCTATCCAAACGCACGGAGCTTTGGGAATGACAAATGACATAATACTTTCTTACTGGTACGCCCACGAACGTGCCGCCCGTATTTACGACGGTGCCGACGAAGTACACAAAGCTGCACTGGCACGAAGTATTTTCAAAAATTATGGCTTCGACGTAACAAAAAAGTGATGGAAGTAGGAAGCAATAAGTCAGTTGACGTCAGGAGCAACGAAGAAATAAATATTGAAGAATTAAATGCGTTACTTACGGCTAAAAATCAGGTCGTTGGTAACGTATTGTCAATTCGGCAGTTTCCCGGAGGTTTTTCTAACCTCACTTATTTAGTGGAAACGGATACAACGAATTTGGTTTTACGTCGTCCGCCCGCCGGAGCAAAGCATATCAAAGGTGGACACGATATGATGCGTGAATACCGATTATTGGAAGCAATTAAGAAATCGGGGTTTGAACAAGTGCCAAATCCCGTATTTTTATCAGAAGGAGATAATTTCCTGGACGCTCCATTTTATTTAATGGAAAAAGTGGACGGTGTTATCTTCCGTGCCTCTGATGCTCCGAATCTGCTAAAAACGCAACCGCCCGAAACGTTTAAGGCAATCTCGATCGCTTTGTGCGATACGTTGGTAGATTTACATTCGATTGATATCGTAAAAACTGATTTGGTGTCGATTGGAAAACCAGAGGGTTACATTACACGGCAGGTAGAAGGCTGGTACAAACGTTACGAGAAATCGCAAACGGACGATTTACCCGTAATAAAAGAATTATACGATTGGCTGATAAAGAATATACCAACGGAGCAAACCCCTACGCTCATTCACAATGATTTCAAGTATGACAATGTTGTCCTAAATCCCGAAAACCTCAGCGAAATCAGAGCGATTCTGGATTGGGAAATGACAACCGTTGGCGACCCACTGATGGATGTCGGAACGGCACTTTCGTACTGGTGCGAAGCACGCGACGATGATTTCACGAAAACGTTTAACCTTTCGTGGTTGCCAGGCAATTTGACCCGTCAGGAGTTCGCTGCTCGTTACGAAGCAAAAAGCGGACGGGATCTAAGCAATATATTGTACTATTACGCTTTTGGATTATTCAAAAATAGCGTAGTTCTTCAGCAAATTTACAATCGTTTTAAGTTGGGCTTAACCAAAGACCCACGATTTGGAAGCCTTATTTTTGGCGTAAAAGTGCTTTCGACGAAAGCAGCGAAGAGTATCGAGAAAAACCGAATGGAATAATTTAATGAAGTTGGGTTAGTTATTGCGTCTTAGACACAAAACTCCCCCAACTTTTTTTAATTAGCTCATACGTAAGATTTTCAATAAAATAACTTCCTGCCGCGGGGTCATTGACTTCTTTAAGGTAAGCCTCCTCAGCTAAGATAAGTGAGGTATTCCGAGCAATTCGAGAACTGAATTCACTATCAGTTTTATCAAAGGGTACTATATGCAAAGTATCGCAGCCACCAGTTATACCAGACATCGCCATCGTGGTTGCCCGCACAATATTTATGTATTCGTTATCTGTTTTATAAGATGTTTCGTCAGTTACGCCTTTCAGAGAAAGCTTGATTTCATCATTGTAAACGGCTAATAATCTGACAATTAATAATCTGACTGCCCGAATTTTGGAAATTGTCAGTAGGTAGTCAAGGGTTAATCTCACTTCTACTTCAACGAGTACAGGAAGGAAATTTGAGCCAAAATTACTCTTTGCGGCTAAGAACTGTTGAGCCTTGAAAACCAGTTCGCTGATTTCTTCAATTACATCATCCTGGTTTTCGGTAGAGATACTTGTTTCCTTACTTCGGGAGTTTTTTAACTCTTCCGCATTCAAAAATTCCCACCCAGGTTCCTTCTTTTGAGCTTGCTGAATATTTGAAAGTATTTCCGCCGGCACAATGTATGATTGAGCGTATGAATCTACATTTATGTGCTTGCCGATAACTCGCGTAAGTGTTTCCTCAAATGACTTATCTTTAATTTCGCTTAATGCTTTTTCACGCCAGGCAGAACTAACTGCTTTATCAAACTCAGGATACTCCATTTCTGTCAATTGTATTATTCCAATAAAGATAGCTTGTAATTCTGATGAAAGATAGAAACAAAATTGTATTAATAAAAGGTTTTACTAAACCACGAAAATTAGGTGATGAATTTCATTGGTACGGAGCTATTAATCTCTAATTTTGTCGTTTGCGAAAATTGGCACAGCCAAGAAATTCTTTTATAACCTCTAATTAATCCGTGTCCGAAAACCCTGCACATATTGCTTGGGGCAAGTGCCTCCAAATCATTCGAGATAATACCTCAGAGCAGAGTTATAAAACTTGGTTTGAGCCAATAAAACCATTCAAACTGGACGGTGCAAAACTAACAATACAGGTTCCGAGTCAGTTTTTTTACGAGTGGTTAGAAGAAAATTACGTGCAACTTTTACGGAAGGCGTTGGATTTTGCCATTGGCAGAAACGGACTTTTAGAATATTCAATCATTGTTGACAGCGGAAACCGAACGCAAAATAAGCCGCCGATTGCCGTCAATATGACGAATACCAAGACAAGTTCAAAACTTCCTCCCGCACCTGATCCGAAAGAACGGACGGTGAGAAGCCCGTTTGATCTTCGTAGCTTACAAAATAATTTAGAGTCATACCTCAACCCGAATTATACGTTTGACAATTATATTGAAGGTGATTGCAATCGGTTGGCACGTGCCGCCAGTTTTGCCGTTGCCCAAAAACCAAGCGTTACTTCGTTTAACCCGTTGATGATTTACGGAGGTGTTGGACTAGGAAAAACTCACTTGGTGCAAGCAATTGGTAATTACATCAAGAACCGCATGTCCGAGAAATTTGTGTTGTACGTTTCTTCCGAGAAATTTACAAACCAATTTATCAACTCTATTCGGGAGAACAACCTACAGGACTTCATGAGTTTTTATATGCAGGTCGATATTTTGATTATGGACGACGTGCAGTTTCTTTCCGGTAAAGAGAAAACGCAGGAAACGTTTTTTCATATCTTTAATCACTTGTACCAATCCGGCAAACAGATTGTGATGACTTCTGACCGACCACCGAGAGAATTGGACGGGATGGAAGACCGACTATTGTCTCGTTTTAAATGGGGATTGACCGCAGATTTACAAACGCCCGATTACGAAACCCGCATCGCGATTATTCAAAAGAAGCTGAATAATGAAGGAATTCATATCGAATATGAAATAATTGAATACCTTGCTCATAGCATTGATTCTAACATTCGCGAATTAGAAGGCGTGATTATTTCACTTATTGCCCAAGCCTCGCTTACAAGAAAGGACATTGATTTAAACCTTGCTAAAAATACGCTAAAACACACCATTAGTGAAGCCGATCGGGAAGTTACGATTGACACAATTATTGATGCAATTGCAGAAACATACGACGTTAGAATTCCAGATTTGAAAGGAAAGAGCCGTTTACGAAGTATTGTGTTACCACGTCAGGTGGCGATGTATTTGGCAAAAAATCTTACGAATTTGTCGTTGAAATCAATCGGTTATCATTTTGGAGGACGTGATCACAGTACCGTGATTCACGCGATTCACACCATCAACGACTTGATGGATACTAACCGGGATTTGAAAGATAAGGTGACTCGTTTGATGAAACGGTTTACAAAGTAATAAACTGACTATAAAGTTTTAATACTTGCTCTAATACTAAATCCCCTTCGTTATTGTGAACAACAAAGTCAGCTAATTCGATAAACTCTTCGTCGGATTTCTGATTCTTGATAATTCCTTTCACCTGATCGGTAGTACGGTGAGCATCTCGTTTTAAAATACGGCTGACGCGTGTTTCGATATCGGCGTAAACAACAACTACATAATCTAAATCATTTCCGCTTTTAGCAGCATTCATAATTGCCGCTTCATAGACAACGCATTGACGATCAACATTTTCATAAAACCATTTGATTACATCATTCCGAACTGCCGGATGTACAATATTGTTGAGTTTTTTCAATAATCCAGCGTCTGAAAAAACTAATTCAGCAACAAAAGTACGGTTATAAGTTACGTCTTCTGTGTATGCTTCCTCACCCAGTAAATCAATAATTGCAGCTTTTACCTGAGTATTTTCGTGAATTATTGATTTCGCTCGGTTATCTGCGTTGTAGGTAGGAACCCCCAACATCGAAAATGCCTTGCTCACAATGCTCTTGCCGCTACCAATTCCTCCCGTAATTCCGACTTTAATCATTAATTTTCTTCGTTAAACCATGAAGCATATTTTACGTAGTTATTAGCCGTTCTCAGAAAAACTTCGGCGTTAGATCCGTCCACATTTTTGAGGAATTTTGCCGGATTTCCCGCCCAAATTGTGTTTGGCGGCACTATTTTATTTTGCGTCACAATAGCTCCAGCGGCAATAATAGAGTTTTTACCAATTATGGCTCCGTCCATCACAATTGCCCCCATTCCGATAAGTACTTCGTCTTCCACAACGCAGCCGTGTAAAATGGCATTATGTCCAATACTTACACGGTTCCCAATGATTGTTTTCGTTTTTTTATACGTACAATGTATTACCGCACCGTCTTGAACGTTCACTTTATCCCCCATCACAACACTGTTTACATCTCCCCTGATTACGGCGTTGAACCAAACGGTGCATTCGTCGCCCATTTTCACATCGCCAACAATAGTCGCATTCGGAGCAAACCAACAATTTTCGCCTTGTTCGGGAAATTTGTCTTCAACGGGTAAGATTAATGCCATAAATAAATATTTGATTTGTAGGTGGTAGTTGTTTTACAACAGATTGCTTGTGACCATACAATCCTTGAGATTCAGCACAAAGATTAACATATTAAACATATTTTTGTTCTCGAATCAAAAATAAGGAGATGATTGCAGTAATTCAACGGGTAAAAGAAGCGGATGTAAAAATTGATGAAGTTATCAAGGGAAAAATCAGTCAGGGATTGGTAATTCTATTGGGAATAGCGGAGGACGACGACGAAACCGACATTGAGTGGTTGACTACCAAGATTTGCGGATTACGTATTTTCGGAGATGAAGAAGGCAAAATGAACCTAAATATCGGACAAGTTTCGGGTGAAATACTCCTGATTAGTCAATTCACGCTGCACGCTTCCACAAAAAAAGGAAACCGACCGTCCTTTATTAAAGCCGCAAAACCTGATTTGGCGATTCTGCTTTACGAGAAAGCGATTTTAACATTAAAGCAAAAGCTGGGTAAAAGTATTGAAACGGGAACATTTGGGGCAGATATGCAAGTTAGCTTAATAAATGACGGACCGGTTACAATTATCATCGACTCTAGAGACCGAAAATAGATTAGCCTTATTTTTTCAACAACTCATTTTGCTTTTCGAGTAAGTCAGCAACCTTGTTTAATAATTCGATATTTTTAGGCGTTTTCACAGTTTCATCCTGAACGTCGTCCGCTTTATTTTTCAGTTTATTGATAAATTTGACAATCAGAAAAACCGTTAAACTTACGATTAGAAAATCGATTGAGGTCTCAAACAACTTTCCATAACCAATGGCAATTTCCTCCACGTTGGTAACGTCTCCAACCACCTGAGCTTCCCGCAAAATGAACTTTTTATTTTCTAAATTGAGTCCGTCGGTCAAAAAAGATAGTGGTGGCAGAAAAATCTCTTTAACCAGCACATCCACCACCTTGTTGAACGCCGCACCAATAATCACGCCGATGGCGATATCAATCATGTTACCTTTTACGGCAAACTCCTTAAACTCTTTGAGCATCTTTTCTTAATTTCTAATCTCGAACGGAAAAATATTAGTTGCGAGGATATGAAATCCAGTTTTCTTAACGAGTTCCTGAATTTCTGTAACCCGCAAAAACTGACTCGTAAAAATGTGTATTTGAGAAGGGAAAACTTCGCTGTTTACCCTCACCTCTTTGATTTCTGGTATTTGTAGAAGTTGAGTTTTAATATTTTCGAGATCGGCAGCTTCGTTAGCGTCAGTTGTGAAAATTTTCCCTTTTTCATCGGGAGTTACAATATCTTTTGGAATATTCATGGGTTTACTATTTTTCACAATGTAGAAAAAAATATGCCGCAATCAGGAATTTAGAATAAACTGCTCGAGTTGTTTCAGCGAAATCCGATTTTCGTAAATGGCTTTCCCAATAATCACTCCAAAAATACCTATTTCGGCGAGGGCTTCCACGTCCGCAAATTTACTCACGCCGCCGCTCGCGATGATATTCAGTTTCGGGAATTGCTGTTTCATGTCCTTGTACATTTCTACGTTCGGTCCCTGTAGCATTCCGTCTTTGGCTACATCGGTACTAATTGTGTAACGAATACCTTTTTCAACGTATTTTTCGAGGAAATCAGTTAACCACAAATCGGACGTTTCCTGCCAACCGCTTACCGCAATTTTTCCCGCTTTAGCATCTGCTCCCAAAATTATTTTTTCACTCCCGAAATCGGCAAGCCATTGCTCTACGAGCTCTTCATTTTTTACCGCAATACTACCCGCCGTAACCTGAGTTGCCCCAAAGTCAAACACCGCCCGAATATCATCATCGGTTTGAACTCCCCCGCCAAAATCAACCGCAAGTTTTGTCTTGGAAGCGATGGCATCAAGTACTTTAAAATTAACCACTTTCTTCTGCTTCGCTCCGTCGAGATCAACTAAATGAAGCCGCCGGATTCCCGCATCCTCAAATTGTTTGGCGACTTCCAGCGGGTTTTCGTTGTAAATTACTTTTTGGGCGTAATCTCCCTGAGAAAGCCGAACGCATTTTCCGTCAATAATATCAATGGCGGGGATTATTTGAAGCATTTTAAGTTGTTAATTTAGTGTGTTTTAGCTTATTAGTTGCTGAGTTTCCATTCTTCGTTTACCTTAAAAATTAATTATTAGCGGTTAGGTATTGAAAATAAGTTCTCTGTAAAAAACGAGAATGCTTTTGTTCGCGGCGGCGACCCATAAGCCACCAATAACGCATTTATTAATTTATTGGTTGTCAATTATTTTATTGTCAGTTTGAGCCATCGAGGCTCGGCGTACCGAGCCGCCGAAAACCTTGCGACGGGCTGTTCTCGACTACATCGAACTGACACTATATCGTCGTTTTACTAGTAGTTTTGCGTTACTAAACGCAGTTCTCAGACTGACATGAAATTCTTAAAAATTTGTTCGCCTACGTCACCGCTGATTTCGGAATGAAACTGGCAGGCGTAGAAATTATCTTTTTGCAACATACCGGAATACGGCAAAATATGATCGGTAATTCCAACAGTGTTTTCACAAATTGGTGCGTAAAAGCCATGGTTGTAATACACGTAGGAATTCTCTTCTACACCTTGCGTAAGGTCACTTTTCAAGTCATAGATATTGTTCCAACCTGTTTGAGGTATCTTAAAACCCGGTTTTTTCAAGAATTTTACAATGTTTACGTCAAAAATCCCGAGACAATCCACGTTTCCTTCTTC
>JBLHXN010000017.1:0-44672 GCA_047630355.1 Spirosomataceae bacterium
CTATACTCGTCTTCAAACAGTCCACATCAGGGCAATCCAGGCAACGAAGAAGGATCTTTTCGGCAAATTTACAACGCTTATAGGCATAGGACTCGCTGATACCGAACTTCATGCCCAGGTTCAGGTAAGTGTCGTAATTGCGTAGGTGTAGAAGATAGATAAGTAGCTTATTATCAATAGATATACTACTCTTGTTTCCCAGTTTTCGTGTCCAAAGCTCATCCTTATAAACAGCAATTTCATTAACAAACTTATCAAGTAATACCAGATAAGTGCCTTTTGAGACCCCAACTAAACGTTGAAACTCCTCAGGGCTTCGATTTTTATATTGTCCAAAAATATCCATAAGACAAAATTACTCATAGCTTTGGTGATCATAAAAATAAATAGGAAAGAAGTCTAATAAATAAAAGACTATTCTATCGGGTTTCCTTCTTCATCAAAAAGCAAGTCTTTGCCGCCTACTTCGGCTTCGTACATAGTTTTGTTGCCTCTCATGATAATTGCCGCTTCTTTAACTTTTTTGCCTTTCAACGCCCCTTGCACTTTGGCGGGAAGGTCCGAAAACTCGATTTCTTTCTCGGTTTCAATAATATTTCCGGTAGTATCAAACACGACTAACATTTCGTCTTTACCGTTGTCGAACGACGCTTCGATGCCTTTGCCTTCCTTTTCCCAACCCACTTTTTTTGCGTCTGGGAACGCCTTTTTCAACGCCACTTTGACGGGTTCGGGAACATTTGATTCTTTGATCTTTTGGGCTTCTGAAGTACATCCGATTCCAATTGCGAATAATGCGGCTACTACAATTTTATTTGTCATTTTTGAAAAGTTTAGTTGTTTACTCTTTCAAAAGTAAGACCCAATTCTGTAGTGATTTTGGAGGGTTTATTGAAACCGGATGTTAAGTGCGTGAAAATCATTTGTGTAACTGTATGAAACTTCAAACTGATAGGTATCACAAATTTGCTTCACAATTGCCAGACCCAAACCCAACGAATCAGCGTTTGAATGGCCTTTGCGAAAACGTCCGAACATTTCTTCGGTACTATAATCAGGCTTTGCTCCCGAGTTCTGAATGACTAATTTATCATCAGATAATTGAACACGTAACTTGCCATTTTGGGCATTATATTTAATGGCGTTGCCCAAGATATTGTTCAGCAGTATTTCCAGTAAATACGGATTTATATTGATGTTTACATTTGGGATAATCTCCGTTTCTACGTCAATCAACTTATGGTTTATCCAAACATTGAGCAACGCCAATTTATTTTCTATAACCTCCGAAAGATCAGTTTCTCCTGCGGTAACAAACTGGCGATTTTCAATTTTTGTCAATAGTAGCAACGTCTGATTTAGTTTAGAAACTTTTCCTAAAGAATCTATAAGTTGACTGATTTTCTTTAGTTGATCTTCAGTCATATTTTCGTCCTGAATAAGCATTTCAAGGTTTGAACCGATTACAGAAAGCGGCGTTTGAAGCTCGTGCGAAGCATTTTCAGTGAATGACTTCAAGGATTGATAATCACTGCGTACTTTATTGGTGAGGTTGGATAATTGCTCTTGCAATTGGTTGAATTCCGAAATCTCCGTGCCGTCAAAAACGAGCGGATCTTTCTGAGTAACCTTAAAACCAGAAAGGTTTTCGAGCGTCCGGTAAAACGGCTGCCAAAGCCTTTTGGAAATCAGGTAATTTGTTACAAACAAGGCAACCAAAATAAGTAAGACAATGCCAAAAAGCGTAGATACAATTGCCTCCGTCAAATCCTCAGTTTCGTACATGGGATGTAAAATAAAAGCCGTGTGAGCCTCACCGTTGAGTTTTACCCCGAAAGAAATTTGGCGGTACATGAGCGGCTCCGCTTCAACATAATTATAGAACAGGGTATCTTTCAAATTATACCCTTTTATCAGGTTTCCTGAAGTGAACCAAAGACTATCAGAAAGGGTGAACTGATTAGCTGGAAGTTGTTCGTTTTGTGAAACGTAATTTTCAACTTTAAGGCGTTGATTCAGCAGGTGTTCGGTTGCTTCGTGGCTCATTATCCGTTTGAAAATAAAAATTCCCAAAAACGTACCGATAACTAAAGCTATCGAGCAGGTGATTAAAAAAGTGCGACTCGCTTTTGTAATCAATTTCATTTTTCAGCAAATTTATAACCGATTCCGTACACCGATTGGATGTAGTCAACCGATCCGGCATCCACCATTTTTTTGCGTAAATTTTTCACGTGCGAATACAAGAAATTGAATGTATCTGCTTGGTCTATTTCATCACCGTAAAGGTGTTCGGCAATATTACTTTTTGTCAAAACCCGGTTTTTATTTGTCAAAAGATAGAGTAACAAGTCGTATTCTTTTCGGGTCAGAAAAATTGTATTATCCAAGATTTTCACCTCCTGAGCGGCAGGAATTATGGTCAGCTCGTTGAACATGATTTCATTTTCACCGTTGAACTTGCGACGACGAAGGAGAGCTTTTATTCGTGAGTTTAGTTCGGATAAATGGAAGGGTTTTGCCAAATAATCATCTGCCCCGAGATCAAGGCCGAGCAATTTATCGTCCAAGTCATTCTTTGCGGAGATAATGATAATTCCAGTAACAATGCCGCTTTTTTTTATTGTCCGCACGATATCTAATCCAGAACCATCCGGCAGCATAATATCAATCAGTACGCAATCATATTCGTACACCAGAATTTTATCGGTTGCTCCGATAGCATCCTGAACCCATTCGCACACAAAGCCTTCGCCGTTCAAATAACGCCTGATGGTGTCGCCCAGCGTAGGTTCATCTTCAACCAGTAGTATTTTCATCTGGTAAAATTGAAAAGTGATTCTGTAGCAATTTTGGAGTTAACAATTACAGAAGTTTACCTCAAACGACATTCACCCCAAAAGCATAACCAACCAATGCTGTTAATCCCATAGCAATAGTTCCCCAAAACGTTACTCTTAGTATGGCTTTGATTACGCTCGACCCACCCGTTTTGGCGGCTACAGCACCCAAGATTATCAAGAAAGCTAAAGCAGATGCATAGAGCAGGTACTCCATGTTTTTAAGCGGGGCAAACAGCGTCACTAAAAATGGCAGGATACCGCCCACAGTAAACGCCGCACCCGAAGCAGCGGCAGCCTGCAAGGGTTTTGCCTGACTGATTTTGTTGATTCCCAACTCATCCCGAATGTGAGCGGCGAGGGCATCGTGTTCTGTCATTTCTTTGGCAACAAGTAAGGCGGTTTCTTTCTTTAAACCCCGCTGCTCGTAGATTGCCGCCAATAACTTTAGCTCAATTTCGGGGTCTTCTTCCAGTTCTATTTTTTCACGGTTAATATCTGCCTTTTCAATATCCGTTTGTGAACTTACGGAAACGTATTCTCCCGCCGACATAGACAACGACCCAGCGACTAAACCCGCCAGTGTAGCCAATATAACGGGCTGACTACTACTACTCGCCGCAGCAACGCCAATGGCAATGCTGGAGGTTGACAAAATGCCATCATTTGCCCCAAGCACCGCCGCCCGTAGCCAGTTACTGCGGTGGATATAATGCTTCTTCTTTAAATAACTTTCAATATCTAAGTCTTCCACGGTACGGAATTTTTTTGAAACACAAAAAAGCAAATTAATTATTTAATTTACCTTGATCGATCCATAATTTAAAAGCCTTTATTTGGCAATCTGTTAATTTTCCGCTTGTCGGCATGGCAGCATATCCTGAAAGTTGAGCGATAGAACCGTACAGTTTACCATTATCGGCAATTAATTTTAGGTTGGCGTACGTATCTACCCGAACGTTCCCCGAAGTAGACGAAGCACTATGGCAACCAACGCAGTACGTGTCTAAGACAGGTTTTAAATGAGTCAAATAGCTTATCTGCGTGGTATCACTGAGAGCACCCGAGCCATTTATCTCACAAATGGTATTTTTTGCTCCCTGGTTTATCCAATCAGCCACGAGTTTTGCTTGGGTTGTTGAAAGCGGAGAGTTTGGAGATGGCGGCATTCGGTCTTTGCCCGTATCAATCATTACTTTATACAGCTTACTGTTTCCTGCGTTTCTCTTTGAAACCCCTTTTAATAATCTTATCGTAGGCTGTTAAATCATAGCCGTCTCGCTTGCTCTTACTATCATGGCAACCGCTTTGTGCACAATTTGAGACAATCATGGGCAAAATTTGCGTATCAAAACAAACGTCTCCCGTTGCGGTAGATGAAATTCCACAAAGTTCTGCCCCAAGACTCGAGGTTGGGTCTGTTGTAGTTGGGTCGCCGCCAGTAGAAGTGGTCTCGATTATCGGAATTACCCCGCCTTTTTCATTTAAACAGGATATAGTTAAAACCGTGGTGAGTAATAATAGGTAAATCTTCATTTCTACAACTATTCAAGTGCACTCTTTCTTTATATTTTCGTAAATACCAGCTTACTTTCACCTCTATTATCTCCGCAATTTTTGCAACCACAATGGTCGAAATATCAATTTTATGATCCGCTAATTTTACGTCAAACGTGCAAATAAGCGATGGTAAGCCGTTCTTTATGGTCATTTTCCCAGTAAGTGTTCGGTTTTGCGTTACGCCGTGAATTTGAAATTTCCCAACCGTCGAAATATCGTAAGTTTAGTCTTTCGAGAAACCTATTTTTTCGTTTATTTTTCTTGAGAAAACTCCAGTCGGAAATTTCTCACTTTCCATATAATTTTCGTTGAAGTGTTCCTCCATTAATTTGTTAGAAAACTTGAATTCAGCCATCTGTATTTTTACGGCAATGGCGTTAGTTGGCACATCAATTATTGACGTGACATTTTTGTTCAGAGCGGAGATATTTTCCAACGGTGTTTCGGAGAAAAAACTCATTTTGCCGTTTTTACAAACGAAACGTTGGGCGTGAAGTGATAATCCTGTCGTAAAAATCAGCAGGAAAGTGAGGTATTTTTTCATGATAAATCTATTTATGTGTTTGTTTGGCAGCTTTATCAAAGCTAAAACCCGTGAAATATTGAAGCCGTAAAACAAGCCGCCGTTTGTCCAAGAATCTGTTGTGCCGCCAATGAATTATTTTTCAATCATTCCTCTCGAATTTGAGACGTGCAGCTAAAAAATGTGCCCGCCCGTTTCGATATCAAAACCGATAGAGAGGTTATTTTTATACTGCGAATCTCAGGTGTAATTTCCTCCCAATAAATCGTTTGCAACGTAGAAGTACTCGGCATTGAAAGTGGTACGTTTGGTCAACTTAACACGTCCACCCACTCCCATAGCGTACAGTGTGTTGGCATCAATAAAGGTTTCCGTTTTGTTACGATGCACTACCGTCGGCGACAATTGAGCTGAAATTCGCTCTCCAAACTTGCGGGCTATGATAGCTTGCAGCCAATAGCTCTGCCGTTCTAAATTATTATTAAAAACAATCAGCAAACGCGTATCCATCGTATTGGTTGAAGCCCCCTCCCGCCACAGTAATCGAAACGGGGTTTATCCATGAACCTGTTTTTTGCTTCAACAACTTGTATTTGGCGAAGTAATCGTACTCTTTTAGGTACGAGCTACGGCCTACGCCTACCATTAGTTTATCGGTAATTCCGTACTCCAAACCAATCCGAATTCGGGCTTGATCGAGTCCCCACAGCTCTTTATAACCCGAGTTGAGCGTTCCGAAACGGTGGGAAGCCCTAAAGCCAAGGTGCTTCGCCGCGATGGTTTCGTTAGAATATCCATTGATTACGCGGGTTGACTTAAATATAGCCGTGACAAACTGCGGTTTGTCTGGGGCAATTTTATCCAAATCGCCCAATAAGTCCGGCTCTTGAGCCGTCGCTGTAAAATATATTAATGAGAGAAAAGCTATTCTGATACTGTTAATTGCGAGTTTTAGCTGATTGTAAGAATGTCGCTAGCTAACGTAGCAGTATATACGGTCAAACCTTTACTTCCGTTACCATTCAAGCCCTTACCTGTTAAATCGAACCTTGCACCGTGAGCCGTGCAATAGAATTCATTATTCTGAAAAATGACTTCTTTCTTCTGATCGTGGCTACAAATATGCGTTACCGCCACGTAGTTGCTGCCACCTACATTTACCACAACGATGCTATTTTGGACAGTGTAGCCACCCACATTTTTTAAGGCTGCGTTTGCCGCTGCCGTTAAGTCAAGCGTTAGTCCACTACTTAGAGCGGGAGCAATGGTACCTTCGTTGGTGCATGAAGTTAGTGCAGTACCTGAGCAGTAAACGGCAACTAACGCCGCACCACCCAAACCTAAACTTCTTAAAAATTGATGACGGGAGATTTTTTCTTTTTGCATTGGAATCGTTTTAGTGTGATGTCTATACTAAGCTGACGGTAACCAAAACGAAACGGTTGGGTACGACCCAAAATTTATTTTAAATCATACGATAACCCAAGTTGAAACCTCCCGCCTTGCGGTATACTCTGAAAGGACTCATTATTAACCAGGTAGGTAGCATTTCGGTACAGTGAAGCTTCTCCCATTAGTGAAATACGCTATCCTAAATAAATTTTTGAACCTAAGCCTAAACTACCGCCAAAAGCCAAATTACTAAGACCTTTGAAATCCGTGAGAGTGGTGTAAAAATCCTCGCCGTCGGGTTCATATAGTTCAACTTTGGCTCGGTGGAGCGTTGGAATACTCAAGAAGCCGCCCATGACTGCATAAAGTTTGGTATTCCTGAAACCGCCGAATAATCGGATATCTTTATCGAAAAAGTCATAGGAAAGCGAGAACGGTATTTTCCAGAATCCAATCTGATTCTCATTTTCAGATTCGATTTCAATTTCATCTCCAACTTTAGGTATAAAGTTCAGCGTTTCGTTCGCAATTACGGAGTTCCCGAAAGGTGTTCGATAAACAAACGCCGGAGTTCCGTTCAACGCTTCAGCAATAAGAGTTTGTTTTTTTGCAGTATTTACGGCGTATCGGGCATTATCATACCCAATTCCGGTTCGGAACGTCCAACCTCTTCCTAAAATAACCCCGACACGGGCGTCGAAACTATAACCCGGTTTAAATTACCCTTGCTGCGATGTATTTTTTAGAATCAATTGGTTCTGCGAACCACCAAAAAACGCCTCAACAGAAAGCCTTTCGACTACTGTCAGTCGGATATCTCTCCGGTAAAAATCACGGATACTTTCAAACGGGATCTGGTAATTAACTTTACGGAATTTCGGTGCTTTGGCAGTATTTTTATATTCTTTTTTTGATAATTCATTTAACGCAACTTCGGCCGATTTTTCATTGTCTAAAGTCTTGGTATTTTCTATCGTTGCTTTGTTTTCAGCTGCAACATTTGTTTGTTCATTCTCATTACCCACTTCTCCAGTTTGGGTTTATACGTTTTCTGATTTTTTAGAAATAACCCCACTTTTAGCACCTTTATTTTCTGATAGAGCAATATTATCATTGACAGTATTTTGAGGTATTTATTCTAATGAGTTACCCAAACTATTCGGCGTATTTACGTACACAAGTTGCGGTACAATTTTCACCCGATCTACGTAAACGGTATCGTATTTAGTAATTGTCTGACTTACATAAACGGTATCAGTAATCGACCCATTACTTTTCACAGAATGCTGATTATCATTAACTTATGATTTTTTCGAGAAAAAGTCACCCTAAGGCAGAACTTACGAACTCACCCCAAAAAGTAAGAAAACGCCCATCGAGGCGGCAATTCTTTTGTAAATCGTCACTCTCCGAGCCAGTACTGTAATATGCTTGGCCAATACTGCTCTTTTCACCCCATCCCAGACTTTCGGCAGCGGCGATGACTCAAAGAAGCCAAGGCCTTGCCTGAAAACATCGTCCATTCCATTAAATTCTTTCATAATACACTGAATATTAAAGTATCATCATGCAATATTTTCTAGTTCTTATGACCCGTCTGAGCCTTCGTACATTAATTTTTCAACTTTAATTTTTAATATCTTCCGGGCATCCGAAAGGTTAGGTTTCGATGTTACTTAGCTTATATTCAGCATCTTAGATATTTCGTAGTGTTTATACCCTTCAATGATGAAGAGATTGAATATCATCCGGTAAGCAGGCGATAATTCCTGCACCAAACGGAGTAAATCTTGATGGGCTACCTGGCTAAATATATCGGTAGAAGTGTCTTTTTTGTCCTCAGCATCTTTCAGATTCAACGTAGAGTTTATCGGCAACCGCTGCTTTTTTCTGAAATCACCTAAGGCTATATTCACCGTGATTCGGTGCATCCACCCTTCAAAAGGCCCCTCCGTTCGGAACGTATTAAGTTTTTCGTAAATTTTAATGAAAGACTCCTGTAAAATACCTTGAGCTTCGGCAGAATTTGGAGCATAGCGAAGGTACACGACCATAAGCCGTGGAGCGTGTAGGTGATAGATTTACTCAAACGCTGAAGAATCGCCCCGTAAAGAGACCTTTATTAAGCGGCGATGTTTCTTATTAAGCGGCGATGTTTCTCCAAAAGTAAAACGTTTTTTGACCGGTCTACTTAATCGACGAGTCTAATATACAAATAGAGTTGGGTACGTGAGAAATATTTTACCCTTGCCCTCTTGTAATTGGTAAAATACCTGCTTGCTTGGTTTCTGAAACCACGATGTGGCTGCGGGCGTTTCCGATGTTGCCAATACCCGCTAATTTATTCATTATGAAATGTTTATATTCATCAATATCACTAACAATAATTTTTAGCAGGAAGTCAGAATCGCCGGAAATACAGTAGCATTCCACTACTTCGTTTAATCCCTGAATATCAGTTTCAAATTTAGCAAGGTATTCCTGGGCGTGTTCTTTCAAACTGATATTACAAAAAACCACCAAGTTACGGTTGATTTTCTTTTTGTTCAGAACGATGGTGTATTTCTCAATAATACCATCTCGTCGTAAGCGTTTTATTCGCTCGTGAACGGGCGTAGTGGTGAGGTTCAGATGTGCCGCAATTTCTTTAGTGGTCATCAGGGCATCCTGTTGTAAAAGCTCTAAAATATGTAAATCAACGGGATCAATTCCGGTCATGGCTTCCTACTCCTATTTGTTCGGTACGCATATTACCACTTTTTTTCAAAATTCGTGATATTCCTGAAGTTATAAGAAAAGGCATTAGCGGCTACTTTTGAATCATAAGGGGTATACTCTGGTCTCAAAAGTATCTCATCACCACCATTATTGGATATTATTGCCTTACTTAAAAGTATAAACACCAATCCGCCACTAAATGAAATCTTTCTACCTCGTTTTACTTTCTCTAACAATTTTCACGCTATCCTGTCAAAGTGAAACAACCGAAGAATCGAATGAACCTCCCAATATCATCTATATTCTAGCCGATGATTTAGGCTACGGCGACTTGGGATGTTACGGGCAGCAAATCATCCGTACACCAAACATTGATAAATTGGCAAAGGAAGGTATGTTGTTTACTGACCACTACGCCGGAAGTTCGGTTTGTGCCCCATCGCGGGCGGCTCTAATGTTGGGGCAGCACTCGGGTCACAACATTGTGCGGGGAAATTACGAAACGGGGCCCTACGGATTTGGGGCTTGTCTGGAAATCAGGGACGAGGACGTGACGATTGCCGAAGTATTGAAACCGAAAGGCTACACCAACGGAATCATCGGAAAATGGGGAATGGGCATGGATGGTACCACCGGAGAACCTAACAAACAAGGTTTTGATTACAGCTACGGCTTCCTAAACCAAGGACATGCTCACTTTCAGTTCCCGAGCTTCTTGTTTAAAAACGGAAAACGAATCGAAATTCCAGAAAATAATCATTTAGCTAATAAGCGTTTCTCCAACGATATTTTCACCGAAGAAGCCTTGGGTTTCATCGATTCGAATCAGGAAAAACCGTTCTTTTTATATTTGGCGTACACCACGCCTCACGCCGAAATGCTTTTGCCAGAAGAAGCAATTTTTGACAGTTACAAAGGTAAAGTAAATGAAAAGCCATTTGTATCTTCAAATAAAGATACGACTGATAATAACAAAGGAGCGTACCGCAGCCAAGAATTTCCGGCAACGGCGTACGCCGCTCAGATAACGCACCTCGATTCTTGTGTGGGCGAATTAGTTAAAAAAGTCAATGCTTTAGGTTTAGAAAAAAACACAATCATTATGTTCAGTAGCGATAACGGCCCGCACGCGGAAGGCGGTGCTCATCCGGCATACTTTGATAGCAATGGACCGCTCCGCGGACAAAAGCGTGATTTGTACGAAGGCGGAATAAGAGTACCGTTTATCGTAAAATGGCCCGGTAGAATCGCCGAAAATGTGGTTTCAAATCATCCATCGGCGTTTTGGGATATTTTACCAACCATAAGTGACATAATCGGCGTAAATTCAGAACCGAAGATAACCGACGGAATATCTATGCTGCCGACGCTTTTGCAAAAAGAAATTCAACCAAAACACGATTATTTGTATTGGGAATTTCACGAAAACCCAACAACCAATCAGGCAATCCGTAAAGGAGACTGGAAAGCCGTGCGAATGAACCCAGACGAACCAATTGAATTATATAACTTAGCCTTGGATGTTGGAGAAAAGAATAACGTGGCGGAGAAAAATCCCGAAGTTGTGAGTGAAATGAAAGGCCTGTTCACATCCGCCCGAACACCGAACCCAATTTGGAAAATTAAAGGAATGAAGTAATTTACAACAAAGAATTATCAAAAAAGTATCCTACATATCGCCCGTAAACAGCTTTCTGCGTATAATCTTTTTCCTGATTACATGCGGTACTTTGGGCTTTTCCCAGTCAAAAACAATTACTTCGGCGGAGTCGTGGTTGCCGAGCCGTAATGTCAACACTATTTTTCAGGATTCAGAAGGAATCTTATGGGTCGGCACTGGTTCGGGACTTTACAAATACGACGGCAACCAAGTAAGTCACTATTCAACCAACCCAAATAAGAAAAACGCTATTTTCACGAATCTCGTCACGGATATCATTGAAGATGCGGCGGGTAATATACTAATTGCCACTGAGAGCGGTCTGAGTCTGTTTGAGAAAAAGACGGAAACTTTTACCACACTTTCGCCAGAGGTTGAACGCTTCGATTACCTCAGTAAAGCCCCAGACGGAGATATCTGGATTCACGCGAGGAATAAACTAGTCCGGTTTTCGGTTGGGCAGCAGAAAAATCTGTACAAAAATGCATTCAAGTACATCAGCAGCCCCGCATTTTTCCTCAAAGAAATGAGCAGGATAACCGCCCTATTACCTATCGGACAGAATAAAATACTGCTCGGGTCAGATCAGGGTCTATTTCTTTTTGATGCCCTTAATCAGACCATTTCGCCCACTGGTTTTGATAAAGCTGTTCGTGTACTTGTAAACGATGAGGTAACCAACCAGATTTTCACAGGGACAAAAGGCGAAGGGCTTTTTAGGCTAAAACTTCGTCAGCAAAAAACTCAGGTTCTGCACAATTATAGCTTCGGTAATACCTCAAAATCTGGCTCTAATGAAATCACATCGATTGCCGTTCGTGATGGAAAAGTACTCGTTTCTACCCATAAAATGTGTTACGAAGCTTCCTTAGCCAATGAGAAGTTGACTTTCCGTTCGTTCGGAAATATGTCCGAGTTCCTTAACGATAATAATGTTTTCACAACTTACATTGACCAAACTTCACTTATCTGGGTGGGCACATTACACGGGCTGCTGAAAGTCAGAATCACCGATTTATTAGTAGAACGCATCAGAGTTTCAGTACCCGGTTATGACTTACAAAACCAACAAGTAAATTACCTTTTCAGGGAAAACAATGAAAGAATCTGGCTAAAAACCCGTGATGATGGCTCTTATATTTTTACTCCGAGAAACAATATCTTCCGAAGAATTAAATTGCCGAACGATACCCATCGCTTCTATAAATCTGCGTTGGGATACTACCTCGTTTTGGGCAACCGAGATATTTACCGCTTCAACGAATTTAACTATCAACCAAACACTGAAGTGGTACTCACAAGCAGCATTAACATCAACTGCGGGATAGAAATTATTCCAGGCGAATGGTGGTTTGGTTGTTCGCAGAAAGGATTGATTAGCTTAACAACTGAACGTGAGGCCATCTACGGTGACATTTTATCAAAAATCAACGACTTTTTCGTGAAAGATTCGCACATCAACGTAATGATTAAAGATGCTAACGAAAACATTTGGGTGGGGGCAAAAGGGCACGGCTTGATCAAAGCGAACCTAAAAACGGGCGAAGTAAAACCTTATTCGGGCGTTAGAGCCGAGGGTGAAATATCCCGCCGAATTTTACATCTGAAAGAAGACTCATCGGGAAATATCTGGGTGTGCTCACGGGAAGGCGGGCTTTACCGTTATAATTCTCAAAAAGATAATTTCACTCAATATACCACCGCCCACGGGCTGCCATCTAACGTTGTTTCAGCCATTGCGGAAGATGAAAACCAAAACCTGATTGTCAGCACAGATAACGGAATCGCCGTTTACTTACCAAATCAACCCCTTCCTTTTAAAAGCTACGACGAAAACGACGGCATCAAATACACCGATTTCTCATTTAACGCCGTTGCCGAAAGTGAAAATGGCGACGTATTTTTCGGAAACTCTAACGGAATATATAAGGTCAATTTAACTGACGGGCTTCTTGCCAAACAAGCTCCATTCAAGTTCACAGGAATTCGTATTTTATCAAGCAGTTCCAACAACGTTAATGAAAAATTCACCGAAAATATACTAGCCCCAATTAATACAAAAGAGTTGCTACTAAACGCTCACGAAGATAGCTTCGAAATCGCTTTCTCGTTACGGGACTTTAGCCGTACAGAAAAAAACCGCTACGCTTACCGATTAAAAGGGTATGACGAAGACTGGAAATACTTATTAAACGGCGAACAACTCGTCCGTTTCGTGAATATCGAGTCTGGCACTTATCAGTTAGAAGTAAAAGTAGCCGACAGTTTTGGGCGTTGGAATGATAAAATACACGCCTTATCAATCGAAATAAAACCTCCTTTTTGGTGGAGCAATACTGCAAAAACGGTGTACGCTTTGCTTGCCACCCTACTTTTAGCGGGTACGATTATACTATTTAGAAGGTGGAATAACCTGCAGAATAAACTCCGAAGTGAAGTAGAATCAGGCATTCGACACGACCAGCAAATGGTGTATTTCTCTGACCTTTCCCACGAAATAAAAAATCGATTAACGCTTATTTTAGGTCCATTAGAAAAAGCCCTCGTTGGGAAAAAAGTAAACCCAGCGGTACTAAAAAATCTCTACGAACAAACACTTCGACTGAAACGAATCACTGATCAAATTGTGAGTATTCGTAAAAGTGAAACGGGAGAGTTCTTGCTGCAAGTAAGTGAAAGCAATATTCTGAGGAATATCCGCCAACTTTGCCACGATACCGAACCACTGGCAATCGTGCGGGATATTCAACTCGAACAAGATATTCCTCACCAGGAAACCGATGCTTGGTTTGACGAAGAACTGCTCGAAATCATCGTCCTGAATCTACTCAACAACGCCATTAAATATACGCCCGCCGGAGGGAAAATCAACGTAACAGCTGAAACAACCCACCTTGATATTTCTGATTTACCCGAAGTAGCTCCTTCGCCGGGAAATTACCTTCATTGCATCGTGGAAGATACAGGTATCGGGATTCCTGAAAACGACATTAAGTATTTATTCAACCGCTTTTATCGGGCATCAAACGTGAAGAAACGCGAAGCAAAGAGCAGTTCAGGAATCGGACTGGAATTAGTGATGCGGCTCATCAAAAAACATCGCGGATTTTTAGATATAAAAAGCGAGGAAGGCGTTTTCACCCGCGTAGAGTTTTATCTGCCTATTGAAAAGAAACATTTCCTTTTGGGTGAATTGAAATTGTCAGGAAATATGGTACCTATTTTAGAAGAGAACGGTACCGTTGAGCATCAGAAAAGCAGCGGTAATCAGGCTACTATTTTAATCGTGGATGACGAACCCGAAATCAGGGAACTGATAGCTTCCGTTTTTACGGATGAGTACAATACCATTACCGCCTCAACTGGTGACGAAGCTTTAGAAAATATTTTTACTGAAGACATATCATTGATAATAAGCGACTTAAATATGCGAGGTATGAACGGACTCGCTTTACTTCAACAGGTAAAAGCAAATCCTGACTTTCGCTCCATCCCGTTCATTATGCTTACGGGGCAGGGTTCAGAATCTCAGAAATTGACTTGTTTACAAAACGGCGTGGATGACTTCATCAACAAACCCTTCAGTCTAAATTTATTGAAATGGCGAGCAAAAAATCTGATTGAAAATCGAAATATCCTCAAGCAGGAATTTGGCAAAAAAATATCGGTGGAAGCCAGCATTGAAAATTTAGCATCGCAAGACGAACGCTTTATTCAGCAAGTGATTGTGTTGATAGAAAAGCACCTGCAAAGTAATAAGCTTAGCGTAGAGTTTTTAGCCGAAGAATGCTCCATGAGCCGAGCAACCTTTTACCGAAAAATGGAAAGCCTTCTGGGCGAACCACCGTCGGTTTTTATTAAGAACTACCGACTTAAAAAAGCGGCATTATTACTACAAAGTGGCAATTACTACGTGTCAGAAATAGCGTATCAAACGGGTTTTAGGAACCCCAAATATTTCACGAAGTGCTTCCAGAAAGAATTCGGTTTAACCCCAACGGAATACATCAAAAGCCTGACCGATACCTACCATAATCAGTGAAGTATATTAATCAGTGAAGTATATTTAGGTGAAATTAATAACCATTAAGACTTTTATTTCATGAAAAAAGCACTTTTACTTTCGCTCGGTTTGCTAATCTGTATTTATAGCAACGCCCAAAAGCCAAAGAAACAAATTATCATTATCATCGCCGATGATTTGGGTTGGAAAGACGTAGGATTTAACGGTTCCACCTATTACGAAACACCAAATTTGGATAAGTTGGCGGCAAGCTCGTTGAAATACACCAATGCCTACGCCAATGCCTCTAACTGTGCTCCGAGCCGGGCGTGTTTGATGTCGGGGGCTTATTCGCCGCGTCACGGCGTTTATACCGTTTCACCACCCGACCGTGGCCACGAAAAAACGAGGAAATTAATCGCTTCACCGAACAATAACCTCCTACCCAACAATTACCCAACGTTAGCCACCTATTTTCAACGTGCCGGATTTGCAACCGGGGTTTTTGGAAAATGGCATATCGGCGAAAATCCAACCAAACAGGGATTTGATGTCCACAAGGGCGGCGGAAAAGCCGGACATCCGAAGACCTATTTTAGCCCGTACAATCTACAATTCTTAACCAATGGCCCAGCGGGAGAAGAACTCACCGACCGCATCACAGCGGAAGCCATTGCATTTATTGAGGCAAACAAGGACAACGATTTCCTGCTCTATTTGCCACATTTTGCCATTCATACGCCCTTACAAGGAAAAGATAAGTTGGTCGAAAAGTATAAAAATAAACCTCCGGCGGATGGGCAAGGTAGTAACGCCGATTACGCCGCCATGACCGAAAACATGGATACTAACGTTGGGAAATTACTCAATGCCGTAAAAAGAACCGAACTCAAAGATCCGTTCATCGTTTTCTCTTCTGATAACGGCGGCATTGCCTCCCTTTCCCGGCAGTGGCCATTACGAGCCGGAAAAGGTTCGTATTACGAAGGAGGCATCAGAGTTCCGTTACTTATCAGCCATTCTTCCGTTCAAAAGGGCACTTCAGATGTTCCCGTGCTACTTTTCGACCTCTTCCCCACCCTTTGCGAATGGGCAAATATAACCGTTCCCGAAAGCCATATTGTAGATGGTGTTCCGCTGCAACGAAGCTGGGAAAAACCCACGGATAATTTCTACGCAAACCGTCCGTTATTTTTTCATTTCCCATTTTACCTGCAAGCTTACGAAGTTGGGGGAGACGACGGCCGCGACGGCCTATTTCGCACCCGACCGGGCAGCGTCATTCGACTCGGCAACTGGAAACTACACCATTACTTTGAAGACGATGGTCTGGAACTTTACGACCTTAATAACGACCCCGGCGAACGGATAAATCTGGCAAGTACAGAACCCGATATTGCTCAAAAACTCTACGCAAAATTAGAAAACTGGCGAGAAGAAACTTCCGCAGCAATTCCTTCTGAACTCAACCCCGCCTACGATCCGGCATTCGTTCCCAACGGAGTTCTCAACAGCGTAACCGGAGGGAAAAAGAAGAAAAAATAAACTCTCCTGATTACTCAGTGGGCACTTTGACCTTCTCTGAAACATTTGTACCCCCTTATTGAGACGTTTGGTGTTTGTTCATTTACTAGGTTTGTATTAGTTAATTTTTCAAACCTTTTAATCCGACCAAACTATGACTAAACTATTACGTAAAGCCGGAGCAATGCTTTTGGTATTGCTGACTTTCGGGATAACCCTGAATGCTCAGACTATCATAAAAGGTAAAGTAACCGAACCGAATAATGAAGCCCTGATCGGCGTGTCGGTTTCTGTTAAGAACACAACGAGAGGTGTTATCACCGACGTTGACGGAAACTACAGCATTCAGGCAAACTCAACGGATGTACTCGTTTTTTCTTTCGTGGGTTATGAAAGTCAAAATATTACGGTAGGAAACCAGACTATAATAAACGTAGCCCTGACCGAAGATGCCGCCGTGCTTGATGAAGTGGTAGTGGTGGGTTACGGAGTCACGAAAAAACGCGATCTTACCGGTGCTGTAGGTCAAATAGACGCCAAACAATTAGAAGATGTTCCCGCTTCAAGAGTCGATCAAATGTTGCAAGGTAGAGCGGCGGGAGTTCAGGTAACCGGAGTTAACGGTGCACCCGGAGCCAGAGCTTCTATCAGAGTAAGGGGAGGGAACTCCGTAAATGCCGATAACGAACCACTTTACGTGATTGATGGATTTATTGTAGGAACTGATTTCAACCTCAATAATATCAATACGAATGATATTGAATCCATCGAGGTACTGAAAGACGCTACGGCAATATCCATCTACGGAACCCGAGGGGCAAATGGTGTAATTCTTCTTACGACCAAAAGCGGTAAAAATGCCATCAAAGGTCAACCACGGGTAGCCGTAAACTTTTACGCAGGAGTACAAAACTTAGCTCGCAAAATTGATTTTCTTGATGGCAACGAGCGAGTAGCTTACGGTAAAGAGTTAGCAGAATTCGCTGGGGAGGCAGATCCTTTCACAGATCCGGCAGAATTGGCAAACACAGACTGGCAGGATTTAATTACCCAGACGGCATCCATTTATAATGGAGATGTTTCTTTGTCGGGCAAAACGGACGCAATGAATTACTACGTGTCGGTAAATTACTTCAATCAACAAGGTATCATTAAATCTACCGGACTGGAGCGGTATAACCTCAGAGCTAATTTCGACTTTAATATAAGTAAAAAAGTAAAGGCTGGAATAAGGTTCAATGGAGCATATACCCGTACGGATAACAACAAAGTTGACCTGTGGGGAATGCGGGAAACGCTCACGGCATTTCCTGTTTACAAACCAGACGGAAGCTATTGGAATCAAAACACGGTAACTGGTGGCGTACTGCGAAATCCAGTTGCTGACATTGACTTAACAACCGACTTCACGATTGGTACAAACTTGCTAACTACCGCGTATGTTGAGTATGAGCCACTAAAGAACGTAACGATTAGATCCACCATCGGGCCGCAGGTTTCTTGGTCTCGCAGAAATAATTTTGACCCAAGTACCCTCCCGGTAAGGGCTGCTGCTCAAACAGGTGGTCTTGCTTCCATCAATAACAGTCTTGGTTACGATATTCTGCAAGAAAATACGGTTACGTGGAATAAAGAGTTTAACAAAAACCATCGACTTAACCTTTTGGGAGGTTTTACTTGGCAAAAAGGAGCGAGTGAATTTTTCAGTGCCCAAACCCAAGGAATCTCCGTAGATGCAATTGGCTATGATGCCCTCGAACTGGGAGACCCATTGACTTACAGCCTAGCGTCAAACTTCAACGATTCTCGGCAACTTGCGTCTTGGCTTGCAAGAGCCAATTACAGCTTAATGGACAAGTATTTGTTTACGCTTGTGGGTAGAGTTGATGGAGCTTCTGTTTATTCTGGTTCAAATAATGCGTATTCATTTTTTCCGTCTGCAGCCTTCGCTTGGAGAATTACGGATGAGCCATTCATGCAAAACCAAACACTCTTCAGCAACTTAAAATTTAGAACTAGTTACGGTAGTTCGGGTAAAGAAAGTATTTCACCTTATAACACACTCGCAGTGCTATCCAGCGGAACGTTAATCTTCAACGATACGCAGCAAGTGGGTATAAGAAGGGGACGCCCGTCAAATCCAGATTTGAAATGGGAAACGACAGACCAGTTAGATATAGGTTTGGAATTTGGCTTTGCCAACAACCGAATCAGCGGAGAAGTTGACTACTACTACAAAAAGACAAAAGACCTACTGTTAGCTCGTCAGATTCCCCGTGCTACGGGTTTCAATACAAAACTTGAGAACATCGGTTCTATTCAGAACCAAGGGTTAGAGTTTACTTTGAATACTGTTAATATGAACAAGGGTGACTTCAAATGGGAGACCAATTTAACGCTCTCCGGAAACAGGTCTAAAGTGATCAATATTGCCGGAGTTGATGAAATTATCATCTACAGCCTCGAACAAGGCGGCCCCGGAGCAAAGCTTATTGTGGGACAACCGGTTGGAGTATTCACCGGAGTAGAATACCTGGGAACGTACAAATCTCAGGAAGAAATTAATGCCGATGGTAACCTTGGTATTCGTCAGGTAGTGGGTGGCCCACGTTTCAAAGACGAAAACGGCGACGGTACAATCAATAATGACGACCACGTAGTAATGGGAAATCCTGAGCCACTATTCTTCGGTGGAATAAACAATTCATTTTCGTACAGGAATTTCAGCTTAGATGTTTTCTTTCAGGGTACGTTTGGCAATGATATTTACAACGAATACGCACAACGTGGCTTTTTCGGAAGAAGTACAGCCAACTTCTACGGTGAGTTGAGAGATCGCTGGACTCCAACAAATAACACTTCGGATATTCCAAGAGCCGGAAGTATGGTCAGTATTGCAGATATCCGTTCAAACTCCGCCCTAATTGAAGATGGTAGTCATTTGAGACTAAAGAATGTCAGACTTGGCTACGATGTCCCGGTAAAAACCGACGCCGTAAAAAACTTAAATGTGTACATGGCAGGCTCTAATTTATTCTTAATTTCTAAGTTTAGAGGTTATGACCCCGAAGCCAACAGGTTGGGAACAAACTCAACTGTTCGTGGAATTATTCGCGGAGAATATCCTAATGCGAAGACAATAACTTTTGGTGTAAGAGCGAACTTTTAATCTGAAAAAATAATGAAAAAACTAATCATATTATTCTTGGCATTAAGCCTTTCAAGTTGTGATGATTTTTTGAAGGAAAACGTCCGCGGAATCATCTCACCCAACAATTTTTACAATTCTGACCCTGAGGCAATTCAAGCTGCCAATGGATTATACGTAACCTACCGTGAAGATATATACCGCAATTGGCAGGGAGTTTCTGCCTGGCAATATTTCGGAACAGATGAAATCATGCCGAGTAGGATTTTTGGTGGATTAGCTGCAATTATGGACTATAACCTAACCGAAACCAATTATGGTAATGCGTACGGCATGTGGCAAGATTTATATCGCGTTGTTGGCGATGCTAATTCGGTAATTTTAAACTTACAAGACAATGTTAAAATCTCGGAAGCTGTAAAAAACCGAAGCTTAGGAGAAGCATATTTCCTCAGAGCTTTGGCTTATCACAACCTAACGAGTATCTGGGGTGATGTACCTTTCTATACAGAAGACATCACTTTAGCGGAAGTAGGCGAGTTAGGCAGGTCAGACAAAAATCAGATTCGCACCGCAATGATTGCCGATTTAAAAATCGCCGAAGGTCTATTGCCTAGCAGTTACTCTGGAAGTGACATCGGTAGAGCCAGCAAATGGGCGGCTAAGTTTTTAAGAATAAGATTGCACCTTTGGCTGCAAGAATGGCCCGCTGCTTTAGACGCATCCAAAGATATAATTGATAATTCTCCGCACCGGTTACTGCCTACCTACGGTGAAGTATTTGATGTCAATAATCAATTTAACGAAGAGGCAATTTTTGGTTGGGATCATCTTACAGGAGTTCAGGGTCAAACAATTACCGACTCTTTTAACCCAAGGTTACGAGACGAACCAAAAAATTCTTCCCAGAGAGGAGAATTTGCAGGCGTACTTTCGAGTATGGGAGAAGAATTTAACGGTTACGGATTGGCTGTTCCGCTGAACGATGCGGTAGAAAAGCACCCTGATGATTTAAGAAAACCGTGGAATATGATGGACGCCTACCTCGGTTATGACCTTACTTACACTTACCTAAGAAAAAGAACAAACTTCGACTTCGTACAATCGCCCCGAGGAAATCACGGCGAGTGGTGGATAACCATGAGAATGGGACAGGTTTACCTAATGGCCGCCGAAGCGGCGAATGAAATAGGAGATCCTTCAGCATATAATTACATCAATACCATACGTGATAGGGCTTATGAGGAAGATGCGAACCTTGCCGGGTTGAGCCAAGTAGAATTTAGAAAAGCAGTTCAAGATGAACTGAAGTGGGAACTTCTTGGTGAAACAGAACGAAAATACGACTTGGTAAGGTGGGGAATATTCTTCGAGACCGTTAAAAATGCTAATTATGGCAGATTTAGTGGACCAACTAATATTCAACCACATATGAAATATGCACCAATCCCGGCGGAGGAAATCGTATTAAACCCCACTTTGCTGGATTCAGACCCTACCAACAACGGTTATAGATAATTTAGCAAATAGGTTAAAATGTTTACTCTAAAGTGTGGGTGCGTTGTACCCACACTTTTTTATACTCAAAAAATGAAAACTATCACCACAATTTCAACAGGCATTCTTATTCTCTTCGGAATTGCTTGCACCACCCAAAGAGCAGTAAAAACGACTAACTCCCCGCCAAATATTATCTTCATTATGGCGGATGATCTCGGCTACGGAGATGTGGGTTTTAACGGACAAACCAAAATAAAAACACCCGCTCTTGACCAAATGGCGAAGGAGGGCGTAGTTTTCACTAATCACTACTCCGGTTCTCCGGTGTGCGGGCCGTCGCGATCTTGCTTATTAACCGGAACAAATACAGGTCATACGCGGGTGCGAGGAAATCCAAAATGGACAACTTCCGGTGCGGATGTCGTACTACTCGACGAAGACGTCACGGTTGCCGAAGAGCTCAAACGGGCGGGTTACAACACCGCCATTATGGGTAAATGGGGAATGGACGAAGCCGGAACAAGTGCTCAGGCAAACGCTCAGGGTTTTGACTATTTCTTTGGCTATCGCCGGCACGGAGCGGCTCACCATTATTACCCCAAAAGCCTGTGGCGAAATATAGAAGAGGTAAAACTACCAAACAATATCCCCGAAAAAACGAGCGGTGAATATTCCCACGATTTAATAGTCAACGAAACGCTTACTTATCTGGAAAAGCAAGCCAACCAAACTAAACCGTTTTTTCTTTACGTGGCATTCACAACTCCGCATTACGAACTCACCGTTCCCGAAGATTCCAAAGCACCTTACTTAAATTTAGGTTGGGAAGAACGTCCCATGAAAAAAGGACATTATTACAACGATTCTGAAGGAAATACGACCTACGCTGGAATGGTTTCTCGCATGGACCGCGACATCGGTAAGCTAAGAGCAAAATTACAGGAACTCAACCTCGATAAAAATACCCTCGTGATTTTCACAAGCGATAACGGGCACGAATACGACCGTGGTTTTTTCAACAGCAACGGCGAGTTTAGAGGACAAAAGCGTGATGTTTACGAAGGCGGCGTGCACGTTCCTTTTGTAGCCGTTTGGCCGCAACACATAAAGCCAAATACAAAGAGTGAACACATTTCAGGATTTTGGGACTTTCTTCCCACCGCTTGTGAGGTAGCCGGGATTCAACCTACAAAAAGCGACTTAGACGGTATTTCTTACCAAAATGCATTGACGGGAAAAAACCAAAAAAAACATCTTTATATTTACTGGGAATTCAATGAGGGAGCCGGACCACGGCAGGCAATCCGGCAAGGTGATTGGAAATTTGTGCGGCAATATCAAAAGGCTGACGAATTGTATAACTTGAAAAGTGACATCAGCGAGGCAAAGGATTTAGCAAAATCAAACCCGCAAAAATTGAAAGAAATGCAGGACCTGATTTTAACCGCCCGTACCGACGACCCAAATTACGAACTCACAAGAATTGTGAAGAAAAAATAAATTATTGAATGTCTATAATCACGAAAATAGGTCAGTTACTTTTATTGGTAATCTCCATTTCGGCGGTAGCCCAAGACCGCCCAAATATTCTTTGGCTGACTTACGAAGACACCTCCCCGGAATTTATCGGGGCTTATGGGAATACATCGGCGAAGACTTTTTTTCTGGATAAACTGGCGAATGAAGGCGTAACTTTTACCCGGGCCTTTTCTCCGGGAAGTGTATGTTCGCCGAGCCGTTCGGCGATAATAACGGGCGTAAAAACTTACGAACTCGGTACGGGAAATCACCGCAGTGCCTACCCAATTCCCGACTACATCAAAGGCTTTCCAACGTATTTGAGAAACGCCGGATACTACACATCAAACAATGCCAAAACGGATTATAACGTAGCAAACGCCAAAGGCATGATTGCGGCATCATGGAATGAAAGTAGTAACACTGCCGGATGGTGGAGTAAAAAATCGGGGCAACCATTTTTCGCCGTTTTCAATTCCAATTCTTCGCATCAATCCCGCACGATGACCAACCCGTATACTCAGTATCGGGAAATGATTTACGATCAATTACCCGACAGCCTCCACACGGTAGACGATGCATTTCCGATGCCGCCGTTTTACCGCGATTCACCCGAAATGCGAAAGCAAATGGCTCGGGTTTACAACTCGATTACGAAAACCAACGTCGAATTTCAGGAACTCTTCAATCGGTTGAAAAGCGAAGGACTTTTAGAAAATACCATCATCTTCTCTTTCGCCGATCACGGCGAAGGAATGCCCCGCATGAAAACCAACGGAATCGGCATCGGACATCGGGTGCCGTTCACCATCTGGTTCCCCGAAAAATATAAACACCTATCACCGTGGGGAACGGGCGGAATCGTGACCGATGAATTGATTGATTTCACAGATTTAGCCCCGACCGTTCTGGCGTTGGCGGGAGTTAAAATTCCTTCGTACATGAAAGGAAACGTACTTTTAGGCAAACAAAGAGCAACACCAAAGACTCAACTTTTTTTATCATCCGACCGCTCCGACGAGAGCTACGATTTAACCAGAACCGTTGTCAATAAAAAGTACGCTTACACCCGTGTTTTTATGCCCAATGTGCAGGAATTACGCTATTTACTCTACATGGATTTGGGCGGAATTATGGAACATATCCGCACTGATTTTAATGAGAATAAGCTGAATGATGTCCAAAAAGCTATGCTCCTCCCCCGCCCCATCGAGTACCTTTTCGATTTAGAAAACGACCCGTGGGAAATCAATAATTTGGCGGCATTGCCAGAATTTAAAAATGAAATTTCGATATTCAGAAAACAGTTAAAAAGTCATACTTCAACATCAAATGATGTCCTGTTTTTACCCGAATATGAAATCTCCGAACTTTCAAAAACAACCACTGCTTACGAATTCCGACAGCAAAACAACCTTTCAAAAATTCACGAAATGGCTCAATGCGTAGGTTTTGAGGCTCAAAAATCAAGGCAACTTCGCAACAAAGGATTAACGGATAAAAACAGGTGGGTCAAGTATTGGGCGTTGCAGAATTTTGCGATTTCTTCGGCGAAGCTTTCAGAATTTGAAATATCGAAAATAAAAATCTGCTTATCAGATAGTTATCCACCAAACCGAATCCTTGCCGCCAGTATTTTATCTGACCGTTTTAATGATCAAAAAGCAAAGGATTTACTCATCTCTTACTTCACTCATGAAAATGACCAACTAAGTAATTTGGCGTTGCAACGAGTACTTTATCAGAAAAATGCAGCGACTTTTGGCAAAGAAGTCGACAAACTCAATCAACAACAAAAAAGACATTTCATAACCAACCGAACCATCGAAATGTATCGGTATATTTATCAAGAAAAAGCCTTGGTTTCTGAGAATTAAAACTGTAAAAAAGTTGATCTAAATTTGAAATTATACAATAGTTCATATTTTAATTGATTGTGCCCTATATTTTACGTGGAAAAACATAAATTTGATTGTAAATCAAAAAAAAAGAATGAGAGTACTTGCAGTTTTAATGATATTATTGGTGGCTAAGTTAGGGTACAGTCAGGATAACGAACCGGCAAACAACCAACAAAATGAGCTTTCCTTAAACGCATTTGAGTTGATTGTGGGTGGCGTTTTACCTATCAATTACGAACGTTATCTAAAAAATAACCAATCACTTGGTATTAAGGCGTTTATCTTCGATAAACACTACAACGACATGAGCCAAAACAACTACGGCACGTTCAGTTTGCAGGCTCAATACATGATTTATTTTTCAGATAAACGCGACCACCACGGCCTCTACACCGCACCGTTTTTGAAGTACACAACCGGCACGGCATCTAATGAATACTATTCTTACTCGCAGACCAACCAAAGCGGCGAGTTTGTTAACGTTGACTACTCCGTCAATGCACTATTGGGTGGATTTGAAGTGGGTTATAAGTTCGTTATAAAAAGAAACTTTACCTTCGCTCTGGCAGCAGACTTAGGGCGTGTTCTTAACCAAGGCGACTATTACGGGTACAATTATTCGAATGATGGCTTGCAAGCTGATAACTTCAACGAATACGGGCCAGTTGAGTTCCGATTTGGTATAAATATGGGCTACCGATTTTGAATTAATTGCAAAGAAACAATAGATGAATTTTAATAATCTGCTACTGTTTATACTGTCTTTTTCACGGTGTACTTTACTCGCTCAAAGCGTACAACAACCACGGGTTATTACAGTAAAGATAAACCCTGATATAAAGCACCAAACCATCGACGGATTCGGAGCTTCTGACGCTTGGCGTTGCCAGTTTATCGGTGAAAATTATCCTGACGAAAAGAAAGAGCAATTGGCTGATTGGCTGTTTAGTCAGGAGTTTGACGATTCAGAGAACCCAAAAGGAATCGGGTTATCAATTTGGCGAACCGAACTCGGAGCCGGAAGTACCGAACAAGGCGATTCTTCAGGAATAAAAAATGTGTGGCGAAGGGCCGAAAGTTACCTCAACGCTGATGGCTCATACGATTGGGAACGCAACAAAGGACAGCGGTGGTTTTTGCACGCCGCCCAAAAAAGAGGCGTTGAACAGTTCGTGGCATTTACTAATTCGCCTCCGGTTCATTACACTTTAAACGGAAAATCTTTCGCCGATAAAGGAATTTCGTCCTATAATTTAAAAGAAGAAAATTACGCAAAAATGGCGTCTTACCTTGCGAATGTTGTACAGCACTACAAAGAAGAAGGCATAAAAATTAACTATATCAGCCCCGTAAATGAACCGCAATGGACGTGGGACAACGGAAATCAGGAAGGCAGCCCCGCTCAAAACGAAGACATTTACAAAATCACGGCAGCGATTTCTGAAGAATTTGCTTCCCGAAAAATAGAAACCCAGTTAACCGTCGGGGAAGCCGGACAACTAAATTACCTTTTTGGAAAAGTAAAACCGAATTCGCCGGATAACCAAATTGAAGCATTTTGGTCGCCGTCATCGCCTTATTATTTAGGAAATTTCTCGAACGTCAAAAAGGTAATTTCGGGACATTCTTATTTCACTACTTGGCCAATTAAAAAGCAGATTGAAACCAGAAAAAAACTGAGAAACCAAATTCTTAAAGTTGACCCTAAACTCACTTATTGGATGAGTGAATTTTGTATTCTGGAGAAAAACGAAGAGACCGGACAAGGCAGCGGTCGTGACCTCAGCATGGCGACCGCCTTGTACTACGCCCGCGTTATTCACAATGATCTTACCGTTGCCAACGCTGCTTCGTGGCAATACTGGACCGCCGTAAGCAACCATGATTACAAAGACGGACTGGTTTACGTGGATTTAGGGAATGATGGCATTAACGGCATCAATCACCCCGACGCTTTTCCTTTGATGAAAGACGGCTACGTCCGGTCTTCAAAGTCGCTGTGGGCGTTCGGAAATTTCGCCCGATTTGTACGTCCGGAATTTCAACGCATTGATTGCCAAGGAAGTACAAATGAATTAATGATTTCGGCGTACAAGAACACAACAAAAGATGAAGTAATTATTGTGGCGGTAAATACATCTGATGAAGACTTGGTAGTGCATTCTAACGCTAAAAACCTTGATATAAAACAGAAATACGTAACCGACGCAACAAATGAACTGACCTCTCAAAAATCTCTTGATTCGGTATGTCCGAGGAAGTCAGTTGTCACGTTTGTGGTTGCGATGTAACAGGGTTTATAAATATTTTCAGTACAGCCCCGTTTCTTTCAGGATAGCTTTCGTAATCTCCGTCCGTGATTGAATAAACTTTGCTTCGTCGGGCTTAGTTGCTTCCACGTTTGTGGCGAAAAAGTAAGGTTTTCCCTCCCGTTCAATCCAACCCACAAACCAACCTACGTTGTAATCACCGTCAGTTGCCCAGCCGGTTTTTCCGCGAAGTATGTAACCCTCTCTATCTTCCAGAACAAGCATTGATTTCACAATATCCATGCTTCGTTGTGAAACTTCCAATTCATTACTATATAGTCTTTTCAGGAAATCTATTTGCTCCATCGGAGTAATGTTTGAATCTCCCCGCAGCCAGAAAGAATCGAGCGTTTCAGGGTTCACTTCCATTCTCCCGAAGTCAAGGCTTTTTAGTAGCTGATGGTAGCGTTTTACTCCCACTTTAAGGGCAATTTCCTGATAACAGGGTACGCACGAAACCTTGATGGCATCACCAAAAGTCATATCCCGATTCCACGCCGAAATACTCCTTTCCCGACCGTCCCATTTCATAATAGTATTTTCATCTTTTACAATTCCTAACTCTAACGCAATGAGCGAATTGGGGATTTTAAATGTGGATGCGGGGATAAATGCGGAACTACTTTGTAAACGGTTGTACACGGTACATTTTTTTTTGTGCAAATCGTACAGAACAAACGAGCCTTCAACACCGTATTTTTCAAAATGATGTCTGAAGTTTTGTTCTGTTTTTGACTGTGAACAAGCAGATAATGCGGTAAAAATAATTGCGGGTAAAAATAATTTTTTTATCATTAACAGGACGTTTTTTCGTAAAACATTACGTGCGTAAATTTAAGCGAAAAGAAGAAAAAAGGCATCAATTTCTTAATTTAAGACTGTTAAAAACATTTATTAATTTTAGATTCAACCACATCTTAGTCATATGAAAACAATTTTTACTTTATTATTAATATTCACCGAACACATAGCTTGCTTATCGTAGATTAAAATTTATGGCGGTGGAGGGAATAGTACAGCACCTTATAATGCTGATTACGTTGTTTGAATAAATGTCGGAAGCTCTCCTGTTAATCTTACTAATTGGTCAGTCCAGTACGCTCCAAAAACTAGTATAACATGGAATAACGTCGTTATACCTTCAGGCACAATTTCAGGCAACTTTGGGTTCTTTCTGATAAAATTATCTCCTACTAGTTCCAATGGAGCAGCAGTTCCAGCACCTGACTTAGATGTATTATCTGTCAACATGAATGTGACAAGTGGCAAAGTTACTCTGATGAGCAATAACGCTGCTATATCAGATTCCCAAGGTCAATCAGAATTTCAGGATTTTATTGGTTACGGCGGCGGTGCATCTACAGCACCTGATGCATCCGAAGGTGGTAATCCTGCACCGACAGATAGCAATACATCTGCCTTGAGAAAAAATGAAGATACGAATAATAATGGGAACGACTATAAGCGTGTAACTCCTACACCGTTAAACTCCAATTCATCCCTTCCCATTACCCTCATCCTTCAAAGGTTCGACGCTCGGACAAGAGGTAATTTTAAATTGGTCAACCACCGATACCGTGAATTTTAGCCATTTTTTGGTTGAGAGAAGTTATGACGCTAAAAACTTTGAGTCAATTGGACGGGTAAATTCTGTTTCAGCTGCTTATAATGATAAAGTCGCTTATCAATTCGTGGATTCATCACCTAATTTTGGTCTGAATTACTACCGCCTACGTCAAGTAGATATTGACAACTCATACGAATATTCACGAATCATTTCTGTGAACATGACCAAGACTTCCCCAATTGTTATCTACCCAAATCCGTCCGCAGATTATATTCGAATAAAGAACGGAGAAGAAGAAGCAATAAAGTCTTACGAGATCTATAATCACTCCGGAAGACTTATTCGTCAGAATAAAGTTACAACTAACGAAATAAATATTCGGGATTTGCCGAGCGGCGTATATTTCCTACAACTGACGAACGCACGCAACGTACTGATAAACAGAATGTTTATAAAAATATAAAATCCACTAATGAAAACATACCAACTAAATCAAAAAGAAAATACACGAAACCGACGCTCAAAAAGCTCGGTAAAGTTTCAAAACTGACGCTCAAAACGGGTTCTCAAACTAACTTCGGTGCAGGACGTTTTAATCCGTAAAAATTCAATAGTTTCAGAATTTAAAACTCCTTTTGCTATATTAACGGCACTTTCACGACAATTATTTGATACACTTTCATATAAATTGTCGGTAAATTTTAAGTCTTTTGAGACCATTAGTTCAAGCTTATGAAACTTATATTTACTCTTTTCTTCCTGTCTGTTTCTATTGGTATTTTTGGACAGCAGGTTACACTGACTTCGAGCCCTTACACGCAAGATTTCAATTCTATTAGCACAAACCTTCCTAACGGCTGGACGGTACGTTCGGGAGCTACTACGAGTAATTTGGGAACGGAGGAAACATTCACTTCTACACCGACAAGCTGGGGAGATAGAACGGGGGATTTTAAAAACTTCGCTTCTACTAACGGTTTAACAGCAACAGCATCAACCGGAGATCAGAGTGCATCTTCTAACCGCTCTTTGGGAATCAGGCAATCGGAAAGTATTGGTGATCCGGGAGCAGCATTTGTGCTTAAATTAGCGAATACCAGTACTTTTGACAATTTTGCTCTTACATTTAAACTTCAAAGTCTTTGGGCGAATATTTCCCGCGAAACAACGTGGAAAGTAGATTACGGAATCGGGAATGCACCAACCAGTTTTACAACTCTTACTACTTCTCCTGCCGTTCTGAAAACCGGCGGAAATACCTTTTCTAATCAAACTGTCAGCGTTTCGTTACCCGCTGCTCTGAATAATCAGAACCAGCCGGTTTACATCAGAATAACTACCTCTACCGCAACAGTAGGTGGAGGGTTACGGGCTTCGACCGGAATTGACGACGTTGAACTCACCTTTGAGCAGGTCATCGGAACAGACCCGATTATTCTTTTAAACACTACCGCCCGTAGCGGATTTGTAACTTCGGAAGGAAACCCGTCAAGTGAACAAACTTATACTGTTAGGGGGGAGAATCTAACAACCGGAATTATTATCGCGGCCCCGACAGATTTCGAAATAACCACTACGTCTGGTAACGGATATACTTCTTCAATCACGTTACCGCAATCAGGTTCAGGACAGGTTCCAGTAACGCCCGTTTTTATTCGCTTGAAAGGAACCTCTGCGGGTAATTTTAACGGAATAATTACGCACACGAGTACCGGGGCTCCGCAGAAAAGTGTAGCTCTTGATGGTATTGTAAACCCACCAATAAATGCATCTACCCCAATTGCTACCGTTCGGGCAATGGTTGATGGAACTACCGTAACCGTTGCCGGACGGGCAACAGTTGGCGAGCAATTCGGCGGTTTCCAGATATTTATTCAGGATGCTACGGGCGGAATCTCTACTTACCGTAGTTCGGAAAATTTAGTACAGGAAAATAATATCGCTATTGGGGACTCCGTACAGATACAAGGAACTTTGGCTAGTTTTAACGAATTGAAACAAATAAATATCACTCAGGTAAACAGGGTAAATGTTCCCGCAATTATGCCCGTTCCTAAAGTCATTCAGTCAACCGAAATTTTAGCGAATGAAGGTCAGTTAGTTCGGATAAATGACGTAACAACGCCGACGGCAACATTCACCTCTCAACAGAACTACCCGTTTACGCCCGTTCAGGTTCGGATAACGCAACAAAGCAACAGTGCCGGATATGTGAACCCACTCGTTGGAACGTCTATTACGCTCGGTACAGGTTACGCAATTGGTATTGCGGGGAGATTTAATTCAGTAGCACAATTATTACCTCGTTTAACAACCGACCTCGTACGCACCGGAGAGCCTGCTCCCGGCAGTACAGATTCAGACTTTGATACCGATTCTACCCTCGACGTGACTTGTTGGAACGTGGAATGGTTTGGAAGTACAGACAACGGCCCTTCTGACGAAAATTTACAGGTGACTAATGTCAAAACGGCTTTAGAAACCATCAATGCCGATATTTATAACCTGACAGAAGTTACTGACTTAACTGCTTTCAATAATTTGGTTGCGATATTACCGGATTATTCGGGAGTTTGCAGCAGTGAAGTTTCTTACAATTCTCCGGACGGACAACGCGTTTGCTTCGTTTACAAAACGGCATTATTTACCAATATCACCACCCGGCACTTGCTGAAAACAATAAAAGACGACCCGAGTATTTTAACTAATTACCCTGATGATAAAAATCGTTTTTGGGCGTCAGGGCGTTTACCTTTTGCTTTAACCGCTGACGTAAATATTTCAGGAAGTCCGACGCAAAATATTATGTTCGTTGGTATTCACGCCCGGGCAAATACGAGTTCTGCGGAATCACTTCTTCGTTACAACATGCGAAAATACGACGTAGAAGTGCTGAAAGATTCATTAGACGTTCAGTTTCTAAATCAGAAAATAGTTATGTTAGGAGATTTCAACGATGACCTCGACGTGACCGTTGCGGGAAGCATTCCCGGAAATGAAACAAGCTACGTAGCGTACAATAACGACCCCACCCGTTTCAATATGAACACGCGGGTTTTGAGCGACGCCGGACTGCGAAGTACCGTTGGTTTCAGTGATATGATTGACCACATTATTTCCTCAAATGAATTGACACCTGAGTACATTTCAGGCTCGGCGAGAGTAAGTAATGTGGAGCAGTACGTTACTAATTACGGAAGTACTACGTCAGATCACTATCCGGTGATGGCACGTTTTAGTTTAGGAAGTAATTCACCGTGTTCGATACTGTTAAATTTAATCAGCCCGACAGACGACATTTTAAATAGTACGACTACAAAACAAGCTTCAAGTGATACTAGAGGTAGAATAACTGCCACAAATGTTATTACGGCAACGTCTCGGGCAACCTATCAGGCAACGTCCGTAGAATTGAATCCCGGCTTTAAAGTAGATAGCGGAGCCGTATTTCTCGCTGAGATGGGCGGATGTATGAATTGAAATTTAGAAGAAACAAATTCCCCAAAACGCAAAAACCCGCAAGGTTTTGGAAACCTTACGGGTTTGAATATCGCATTCAAAAGTATTACATAATCAGTTGCTTATCCATTTCGATGGTTAGTACTTCTTCATCCATCAAACGGGTAATGAGACCAGCCGTTTTCGGTGTTTCGTAGTGGAAGAAATACTTCATGGTATGTACTTTACTTTCGTAGAATGTCATATCGTCTGAATCTCCCGATGTTATAAGCATTTTCTGCTTTGACACAACCGCTTGTTTCAGCCATTGCCACGCAACAATATTGATGCTGAATAGCTCCATGTAAAGTGTTGCATCCGAAAGGTAGCGTTCTGCATCTCCTCTAGCGGCAATGCTCAATAAGTGCATAGTGACTTTTTGCAGACGTTCCATTTCTTTTGTCAACATTCCGGCGTACTTTTTCAGTTCTTCGTGTTCCATCGCCGCTTTTATAGTATCGGTAACTTCCTCCAAAAGTAACATCAACGCCTTACCATCTGCCATCGGCACTTTACGTCCCAATAAATCCTGTGACTGTATTCCGGTCGTTCCTTCGTAAATCGGTGTGATACGAATATCACGGTAGAATTGTTCCGCCGGAAAATCCTGCGTAAAACCGTATCCACCAAAAATCTGAACGCCATCACTTGTTACTTGCATTCCCGACTCACACGGATACGTTTTGGCAACAGGCGTGAGTAATTCGAGCAATAACCTGTATTTCTCTTTTTCTTCGGCATCTTCGGTAGCGTGAACTTTATCGAAAAGTATGGAAGTTTCCGTCAATAATGACAAACCGCCTTCAACCGCCGCTTTCTGCGACAATAGCATCCGCTTCACATCAGGGTGCTGAATAATCGGAATTTGTGGTGAGTCAAGAGCATGCTTCTGATTCAATCTTCTACTTTGCGGACGCTCTTTTGCGTACTCTAAAGCTGCATAATAAGCCGCCGAAGAAATACCTGCTCCTGCCAAACCAACTCCAATACGAGCTTCGTTCATCATCTGGAACATATACTTTAGACCCCTGTTTGGCTCACCTACAATGTACGCCGTGCTCTCTTCAAAGCCGTGGTGCATTGCCGGAACACCTCTCTGTCCAATTTTGTGATAAATGCCAAGGTTCTCGACTTTGTTATCGCTGCCGTCTAATTTAATTTTCGGTAC
The DNA here is from genome assembly GCA_047630355.1 of Spirosomataceae bacterium. GTDB lineage: Bacteria > Bacteroidota > Bacteroidia > Cytophagales > Spirosomataceae > JANQUM01. Next base: position 32,830 of record JBLHXN010000017.1, read on the forward strand.
GACGAATAATGAAATTCCTTTTGTACCAAGCGGAGCACCTTTTATACGAGCAATAACGAGGTGAATGACATTATCAACAGCGTCAGAATCTCCACCCGAAATAAATATTTTTTGTCCTGTTAAATTGTAAGTTCCGTCTTCATTTGGCGTAGCCGTTGCCACGATATCTGATAGTGAGCTTCCGGCCTGTGGCTCGGTCAAACACATAGTACCCTGCCATTCTCCCGAAAGCATTTTCGGAACGTAAGCTTCTTTCATTTCTTCCGAAGCAAAAGCAGCAATAAGACGAGCAGCCCCGGCGGTCAGACCCGTATACATCATACCGTTATTAGCCGCCATTAAAATGTATCCGCACATTCCGGTAACGGTAGCGGGCATTTGGGCACCGCCGTGTTCGTAGTTAAAATCCGCTCCAATCAATCCCGACTCGCCCATGGCTTTCAGGAATTCTTTTATTTTTGGGTGAACGGTTACTTTGCCGTCTTTAAGCTGCGGCTCATTGCGGTCAATATCCGTCAAATACGGGTGCATGAGTGTATCCGCAATTTGAGTTGCGGTGTCAATGGTCATGTCAAAAGTTTCTTTGTCGTGGTCGGCGAAGTGCGGAAGTTTAGTTAGTTCTTCGGCGTTGTGGACATCATAAAGTAAAAAATCGACGTTTTTGCGGCTGTGATAATGCGTTGCCATAGTTTTCTAAGTTTGTTTTTATAGTTGATGATGAAAATCTATTATCAGGGAAACACTTTTGTATCAAAAAAGTTACCTAATATGTACAGATAGTAATATTTCCATAAAAATAACCACTTTCTTTTGAATTACGAATTTAAGACTATGAATTATGGTTGCGAGTAGTATTTCTTGACTACAATAACGCATCAGCGAATTATCATTTCTACTTTATGTTTTAGTTCTTCTTCCCTTTTGTTTACCAGTATGCGTTTATATTTCCACTTTAAAACCATTCATCAGCCTATTTAATCGACTGTAAATAAGATATTTAAAATGCAAAAGCGAATCGCTTGTTTGCTCCCATGAAAACCACCTATCGTCCAACTTACGGCAATACTGATTTATTAGAAATTCGGGAAGTCCCGATTCCCGAACCTAAAGCCGACGAATTACTGATTAAAATCAAAGCCGCCACCGTAAATCGCACCGACGAAGGTGTACTACTCGGCAAGCCATTTATTTTTCGATTCTTCGTTGGCTTTCCCAAACCTCGCCTTTCGGCAACAGGAACTGACTTTTCGGGCGAAATAATTGGAAAAGGGAACGCTGTTCAGGATTTTAATATCGGAGATGAAGTATTTGGTTTTCATGACGGCGGTATCGGCTCGCACGCTGAATACTTTTGCATTTCTACAAACCGACCCATTTTTCGTAAACCCAATAACATATCGCACGAACAAGCAACAGCTTCGCTCGAAGGGGCACATTATGCGTACAATTTCCTCAACAAAGTAAAACTAAAACCCGGCGACAACGTAATGGTAAACGGCGGAACTGGAGCAATTGGAAACTCCGCCATTCAACTCTTATCGCAACGCGATGTTAATATCACTTTTACGTATCCAACGGATAGTTACGACAAAGTAAAACACTTAAAAGCCGAGCGAATGATTGACTATTTGCGAGAAGATTTTACGCAACAAGACGTACAGTTTGATTTTGTTTTTGATGCCGTGGGCAAAAGTTCATTCGGAGCGTGCAAACGTATTCTAAAACCCAACGGAATTTATATTTCATCAGAATTAGGGCCAAACGGAGAAAATATCCCGCTTGCTATTTTGGGGTTATTCAAGAAAAGTAAACGAGTTATATTTCCGTTACCAAGAAGTCCGAAGGAAAGTATTCTGCATATAAAATCGTTGTTGGAAGCGGGCAAATTTATTCCGTTAATTGACAGAGTTTATCCGTTGGAGAGTATTAAAAAAGCTTTTGATTATATGCTTACGGGTGAAAAGCGGGGCAGTGTGGTAATTAGTATGGAGTGATTTTTATCACTTTCTACAATACAGACCAAGACAGTACATTGGATAAGGAAGCTTATATTTACTAAAATTAACCTCCCCCATCTATGAGCCGTTTATTGAAATTAATCCCCTCCTGCCGTTAGTAAGGGTTTCCGTAGCTCAGTTTTCTCTACAAAAACTACAGACAAACTACGAAATAACTCCTCTGGGAACAGATAATGAAACCCCGCAATTTTCGTGGCAAATGCTTGACCCACAAAACCCCCGTGGATTAAGCCAATCGGCGTATCAGATTATTGTCAAAGACGAAAAGCAACGTACGGTTTGGGATTCTAAAAAGGTAAGTGCAGGCACCGCCCACTCCATTAAATACCAAGGCGAAGGTCTCAAACCCACAACCCGCTACGCGTAGAATTTGAAGGTTTTGGGAAGTGACGGAAAAATCGCCGAGCAAAGTTTTTGGTTTGAAACCGGGGCTATGAATCCATCCATCGAAGCGTGGTCGGGAGCACAATGGATTGGTGGCGACGATGAAGGTGTCAATTTCTTTTCGCACTGCTTATCAATATACAAATTGAATTTTGGCATTCAACTTGATGAAAACAGCAAATCTAACAAAGCTGCTTTCTTATTCGGGGCAAACGACAGCCGCTTAGCGAATAAAAATCTCAACATTATGGATGTGGAGAGTAGAAAAAACGAAAGCTACGTTGCTTTAGAACTTGACCTCACCGAGCTGAATACTAGCGGCGATTCCGGGCTCAATATCTATCGGGCAGGTTACGCAGCGTAAGACAATACTGACGTTCCGCTTAGAAGCATTTCTATTCCATAAAACCTTATCAATCAAGCAAATAAATACTAATAACATCATATCACCGCTCACTGTAATTTTGGTGTACTTGAGTTTTATGTAAACGGTACTTCGCCCGAAAATAAACTAAACATTCCTATTTCAAAGACTCAAAATAAAAGAGATAAATCGGGGGTTAACTTAAATCCCGCAGGGAGGGGAAATAATGCAGTGAGTTTCCCGTAAAAAGCTATTACGGATACCTCAAAAATCAATCAGAAGAAATACTATTGCAACCGTTCATTAAGCGGAAACTGGAAGGCTTCCACCTGTTATTTATGGCTCGTGAAATGATGCGACGCATGAGTATTCTGAGTTTGGTACATCGGATTGATGGCGATGAGCGAATCCTGAAACGCATTGATGAGGAAGTCAACGCCGCCTGCAACTTCGTAGACTAGAATCCCGTCCATTCTCTTGACGTAGCCGAGATATCTTTCGCCATTGCGATGACAGTTGATTGGAGCGGTCATGCACTTCCCAAAGCAACCGTCCAGCTTGCCAAACAACCTTTGATTGATAAAGCAATTATGCCTAGTTACGACGAAGATGGCGAACGGATGGGCTGGCTCAAAGGAAATAATAACTGGAATACCATTTGCCACTCTAGTATAATTATCGCCTCGCTTACCATTGCGGAGAAAGATTACGAATTAGTAGCAAAAACCATTTCGAGGGCATTAAATGAAATGACATCACGGGTTCGCTTAAAGCGTACGCTCCAGACGGCGTTTACCCAGAAGGCCCTTCCTATTGGGAGTACGGCACGAATTACGGCGTAGTGGCATCCGACATCCTGATTACCGCTGAGATCAGACTTCGGTATTTCCGCAAGCCCCGGCTTCATGGAAAGTGCCCGTTTTCGATTGCTCGCCACCTCTCCTATTGGGCAGTTTTTCAACTGCTCAGATTCATCCGAAGAGCCAAACGGGCGATGCTAATTATTTTGACCGGGCTTTTTTTGAAAACCCCGGTCAAACGAAACGCGGCATGATTAGACCCGGATTGATTTGGCTGTCGCAATATGAACTTAAAACTGTTGGTAACTTACCGAAACAATGGGTGGGCAACGGCATAAATCCCGTAGCAATTTTGCAAGTCGAAAGCAATGATTTCCACCTTTCCAGCAAGGGCGGGAAAGCCCAGTTGAACATCCTCACGCCCAGGAACTTACATATTTCGGTAACTTCGTTTGACCCACCGCCGTTAGAAATCGGCAAGACCATTCCAAATTTAAAACGAGTGGAAGTGATTATTCCGGCTCACACTTTACAAAATAATAAAGGAAAGCTGACCGTAAGATTAGCGGAAGAATAAGCGTTTTAGAAAATGCAGGAGGAAGCGTAAACGAAATGATAAATATCAGTTCGTTCGCTTCCGTTTGTTATGCCTTTTCAAGCCGATGAAAAGCCCAATCATACCCAATAAAATACAAACCCCGCCCCATAAAAAGATATTGTAGGCGTCGTACATTATTCGATAAATTGCTGTGAATAAAAACGTAACAACTCCCGCTATCACCCAAACCGAATCATTTTCCAATCGTTTCTTTTTTGGTAAATCAGCAGGCGACAAGTTAAACAGCACTTTCAGCGTATCCCATTCCCAAATCAAGAGTAAAACCGTTGCCAAGAGCATTCCACCAGTAATAACGGGCGTGTAGGCAAAGTAATATGAAATCGTGATAACAAACACGTTCAGAATAATCGGAAAGAAGGCAACTGCACCAAGTTTAGCATAATACTGAGTCATTAATAATCCACCCGCAATAAATTGTCCGATTCCTAAAAACTGCCAATACAAACCTGACTGATACATGGTCTCAAAGAAATGCCATGCCGAATTGATTGGATTTTCTGTACCTTCAGAGGTAAAGCGTTTCCCTTTAATTTTTATCAAACTGGCAAACACAAACGCTCCGCCAATCAAATAGCGGGTGTAAATAATGAAGACTTGCAGCCAAACTACTTCTTTTAACTTCTGTAGAGTCATGATTTCAAAGAATTGAATTTCGTAAAACTACACTCGAAAATTCTTGCTCTGTATTAATTTAGGATGGACGGAAACTATTTGATAGTTTGAAGTCCGTCATTTTAGAATTTAATGAATCGTCACGATCAACTAACTCCTATGAACCGTCATGCGATGAACCGTCGCAACTTTGTAAAGGCAATTAGAGTCGTGCCTTTGATGGCAACTGTTTCTGCATCAGACGCTCTTCCTATCATTAAGCCGCCGCGTCTAAAACCGGGCGATACAGTCGGGTTTATTTGTCCCGCCGCTCCTGCTTATAACCGCGAAGAGTTAAAGTCTATTGAGGAGTCAATGCGGACTCTTGACTTGAAAGTGAAATACGGCAAAACTTCTGGAATCGCTACGGTTATCTCGCCGGAACGGATACCAAACGAGCCGCAGATGTCAACGCCACGTTTACCGAGAAATCAGTCAATATGATTCTCTGTGTGCACGGTGGTTGGGGCTGTGCCCGAATTTTACCATTATTAGATTACGAACTTATCCGTAAAAAACCGAAAATAATCATCGGCTATTCTGACATAACGGCGTTACTTCTTGGCATTCACAACCAAACCGGTTTCGTAACTTTTCATGGGCCAGTTGGCTCTTCGACGTGGAATAAATTCAGCATTGATTACTTCAGAAAAGTATTGATGGAGGGCGAAGCAGTTACGATGCAAAACCCGAGTGTAATCGGTGATAACTTAGTTCAGACTAATGACCGTATTTCAACTATAAACAGCGGCGTTATAACGGGTAAACTACTGGGTGGCAACCTAACCGTTTTGAGTCATTTAATTGGGACAAAGTATTTGCCTGATTGGAAAAACTCCCTGCTATTTTGCGAAGATATGAGCGAAGTAACGTACAGCGTTGATCGCATGATTACGCATTTGAAATTAGCGGGGATATTACATAAAATAAGCGGTTTCGTTTTCGGAAAATGTACCCGCTGCAACGTAGGTAGCGGGAGTTACGGTTCGTTGACGTTAAAAGACATTTGGCGAGACCATATTCAGCCATTCCAAAAGCCCGCAGTTACGAGAGAAATAATCGGACATATTGAAGATAAACTCACAATCCCACTCGGAATTGAAGCCGAAATAAACACCGACAAAGGTACGATTAAACTGCTTCAAGCGGCGGTTATATAACTTTTTCACCACGGAGTTAACAGAGTTATGCACAGAAGACAGGAACTCCGTCATCCTTTGTGATAAACTTTGTACTATTCCGTAGTCAAGTACAAAACATAGAATTAAATATGAGAAGACGTTCACTACTTAAAACAGCCTTAACAACTACCGCCGCTCTTTCCCTGCCTTTTTCGGGGAAGTCTCAAAATAAAAAGAAGCACAATTTTACATTCTGCCTCAATACCTCTACTATCATGAAGCAGAAAATCGGTTTGGCTGAAGAGATTAACTTTGCCGCCGATGTGGGCTATGATGGCATTGAAATTTGGATGCGAACCCTTCAGGAATACGTAGATAAAGGGGGCAAGTTGAAAGATATAAAATCATTAGCTAAAAATCGTAATATTACGATTGAAGATAGTATCGGATTTGCCAAGTGGGTTGTTGATGATGACAATGATCGTAAAAATGCAATAGAACAACTGAAAGTTGAGATGGACATGCTGGCACAAATTGGTTGCAAACGCATTGCTGCTCCGCCGTTTGGAGCAACAAAAGATGCGGGTTTGGACCTCAAGAAAGCCGCCGAACGATTTTACGAAATTGCAGAGTTGGGTAAGCAAATGGGCGTAAAACCACAACTCGAATTATGGGGATTTTCTAAAAACCTGCATCTCTTCGGCGAAACGCTTTTTGTAGCCGCCGAAAGCGGACATCCTGATGCCATTATATTACCTGATGTTTATCATTTATTCCGCGGTGGTTCGTCGTTTGAAGCCTTAGAAATGATAAACGGCAGCAAAATTGAGATGTTCCACATCAACGATTATCCTGCCAATACACCACGAAAAGACGTAACTGATGCCATGCGAGTCATGCCCGGCGACGGGGCCGCACCCATGAATATGATTCTACAAAAACTCAACGCTAAAGGTCAGGAGATTGTGCTTTCACTCGAAATCTTCAACGAAGATTATTGGGCAATGCCAGCAAAGAAAACCGCCGAAATAGGCCTGGCGAAGATGAAAGCTTCAGTAGCGAGGGCTATTAGATAAAAGGGTATTTCACGGTAGTAAAGTCTTACATTCTCAGGCTCAAAGCACGAATGTAAAGCCTAAGTAAGACTTGGTCTTTGATAGTATAACTCCACTTATTAATATAAAAAAAGACCCTAACAGCTGTAGGGTCTTTAAAAAAAGCAGGTAAGGGTACCACTTGCCTAGGACTTTCGTAGACTTGCCATACGGAAACGGAATAGTTTACGCATAGTCATTCCCTACCCTCTAATTTACTGTACAAAGTTGAATATTGTTCTAAAACTATAATGTCGTTTTTGAGTAAATAATTAGCTCAGAAAGGCTGGGTTCCGTGCAGAAATTAGTTCAGGTGTTGACTCGGTAGCGTACCATACCTGCTTTTAAATACTTTGGAAAAATAGCTTCCGCTGAATATTCCGACCCGATAACGGACTTCTGATACGTTCAAATCTGTCGTATTAAATAAGTGTTTAGCGTGACCCATGCGTAGGTTTGAGACATAGTGACCCACCGAATCTCCGTAAAGATGCCTTACACCCATTTGAAGTTTTTTGGGGCTTATTCCGAAGTGTTTGCTCAGTTCAAGAATGGTTATACCCGTCTCAAGGTTATTTAATACGTAATCTCCCAACGAAGTTATCTTGGACAATTCGGACTTACTTAAGGTAGATTTAGGTCGGGCTTTAGTAATATCTTTACTGTATGCCGTAATCTGCGATGCCAACATATTCAGCACGGCACCCTCCGTAAGTAATCCTCCTACTAAATCTATATTATTATTTTCACACACTATCGAAGCGTATTTTTCTGTTTCGGTATCAATTCCACCTAGATGTCTATACGTACGGTGTTTGGGTATTTTTGTGAACAAATCACCAACATTTTCGCATATCCTTTTCGCGTTTCTTATATCCAGACTTTCCAGTAACTTCAGGTCCACTGTTATGATAGCTATTTTGAGCTCAACGTTTGCGGGAAGGACAATTTGCACGGACTTTTCGGGACTGCCGATGACAATCATGTTCTGATTCTGTAATATTTTAACGAACTTATCTTGATCACCGATGCGGTGAAAAAAGTGACCTTTTACGTTATAGCAAAAATAATGTGGTCTATACTCAGAAAGGTCCAAGTCAACCTCAAAGTCAGTAAGGAAGGTGACATTATAAACCCACACCGATAATCCGCTGAATAAACGGTAAGAGCTAATGAAGCCTTTTGCCTGCTCATTATCCATAGTAATCGTGGAAGCATCGTTCCCTTCATCAAGCTCGGCGTTAAAGTATTCAGCCATTGCCCTGACATGATTCATACTCGGATCTTCCACTAAGTTTAGCATTTTTTGTTTGTTTGAACTATTCAGCAACGTAAACATTTCAATGTAAACCCAATACTACGTAATAATAGTATTTAGACCCGAATGAGCTAATTTTTGTCTGTACTCAGCTCAGAACTATAAAATATAAAGTTTCCTGATACGCAGGTTTGTAAGAATAACCGCTTCCGTCTAACGTAAAAGTTCGATAGCATAACCTATCATTATTCCATTGGTTTTGTCGTCGACAAATGAGAATTTCGGGAGAATATACCCCGCTAAAGTATGTTAAAGTATGTTAAAGTTAAACTCCTAAAGGGAAAATAGCTTCATTCAACCAAGAACCTCACCAACAGAAAAAGTACCGAAGGACATAATAAGCAACCTAATCCGGTATAAAAGGTGGCGGTTAAGGCACCATAAGGAATGAGTTTTGGATCAGTTGCGGCAAGTCCGGCAGAGACACCGCTTGTTGTGCCAATAAGCCCGCCAAAAACCATAGCACTTCGGTTATTATCAAGGTTGATATAAGGAGCAATAATAGGCGTAAAAATGGTTATCACAATGGTTTTGATAACACCAGCCGCAATACTTATGGCAATAATATCAGAGCTTGCTCCCAATGCCGAACCAGTAACGGGCCCGACTATGTAAGTACACGCTCCGGCGGCAATAGTTGTGATACTAACGGCATCTTTATAGCCCATAAAATAGGCAATAGCAGCAGCTACGCAGAACGTATAAAAGATACCCGTAAATAAGGAAACTATACCCGCAAGCCCCGCCTGTCGAATTGATTTCACATCAACCCCAAGACCCGTTGCAACGACCGCAAAATCGCGGAGCATGGAACCTCCTAACAGGGCAAGCCCCGCAAAAATAGGGATGTCAGACAAGCCTTTTTTACCTCCTAAAAACGCTAAACCCAAACCCGCCAGAATAGCGATTGCTACGCCGGGTATTTTGTTTTTGGTCATTTTTTTTGAAACCCAAAACGAGACCCACATTAACGTCCCGACAAACAAAAAGGCGAATATAAGCCCATTTTTTTCGATAAGGTTTTCGAGTATGCTCATGGTTGTTTATCTGCTACTTTATTAGCTCCGATACGTGCAATGGGCAAGACCAATAAAAAACAGCTCAAGGCAACTAAGCCGCCAGCTACCACCGCAACCCATCCGCCTACTAAAGCCGCCTTTACGTTTTGAATAGCTGCCATTGCCACAATTATCGGAATATACATAGCACTCCAAAATAAAATACCTTTCTCTGATTCTTCTGACAAAAAACCTCGCTCTTGTAAAATAAATCGAATTGAAATAAGCAATATCATGGCAAAGCCAACCCCACCAATATCACCGTCGATACCGATAAAATTGCCTAAAATTCCGCCAAAAAACTTGCCTAATAAAAAGCAAAAAGCCAGCAAAGAGACTCCGTATATTTTCATAAAATTTCAGAATTTAATGAGGTACTATTCAAGCAAACAAGCCTTTCACTTCTTGCTTAGTCACTTTCCCCATCACGTTTCGGGGCAATTCTTCTATAATTAAATACTTTCGTGGGATTTTGTAACCGGGCACCTTTTCCTTCAACCACTTTGTTAACGCTTTCAAGTCTATGTCCGAAAAATCGTCGGATAGTATCAGGCAAGCGGCTATCAGTTCGCCCCACTCCTCGTCGGCTAATCCTACTACCGCACATTCATTTATTTGCGGGTGCGTTCTTAACACTTCTTCGATTTCCAAAGCCGATATCTTATAACCACCAGATTTGATAATATCCACGGAGTTTCGTCCCAATATACGATAATAACCATCAACCACGGTGGCAATATCTCCGGTTTTAAACCAGCCATCATCAGTAAACGTACCTGCGGTTGCTTCGGGTTTTTGCCAGTATTCTTTAAAAACGTTAGCTCCTTTTACTTGAATCTCACCTGCCTGAGCAGTAATAACTGGTAAATTATGCTCGTCAACTAACCTGATTTCTACGCCGGGCAGGGCTTGCCCGATGTGCCCGGGTCGTCGCTCACCTACATACGGGTTACTCACCGCCATTCCTATTTCCGTCATCCCGTACCGTTCCAGTAACGTATGATTACTGATGATTTTCCACTTTTCGAGTGTAGAAACCGGCAAAGCGGCAGAACCCGAAACCATAAGCCGGAACTTGACTAACTGAGCTGAGATTTGCTCTTGCTGTGCTTCCGGTAATATAGCGTACTGATTTATCAGTTTGTAATAAATGGTGGGTACCGCCATGAAAATATTGACCTCTCCGAGTTGAAACTTATCCAATATGGCTTCTTCACTAAACTTTTCGAGAAATTCACAACACGCCCCGCTCCACAATGCACAGGTAAGGGCGTTGATAATTCCGTGTACGTGGTGTAACGGTAGCACGTTAAGAATATGATCCGTGGCTTGCCATTCCCAAGCTGTTACGAGCGTCTCCACCTGAGTTTCGATATTGGCGTGCGTAGTAACAACCCCTTTGGGCTTGCCCGTAGTACCGCTGGTGTATAGAATCATCGCCCGGCGGCTGGCACTGAATTCTGGTAAGTCACCCGATATAACCTGAGCTGAATTTCCTGTTTGAATAAATCGAATGCTTTTTTGACCCATCAACGGACGCAGTAGTTCCTCAAACTCAGGAGCGTATACAACGACACTCGCCTGCGTGTCTTCAATCGTGTACCTAATAGAATCAATCGGGTGTTTTACGCACAACGGAACTGCCACGCCACCCGCTCGCCAAATTCCCCATTGAAGAGCTACGTACGCATAACCTGGTGATACCATAAAAGCTATCCGCTCTTCCTGTAAATCGTCAGAGTCGTTCAATAATTGATTCGCCCAACTTAATGAATCTTCAAGTAATTGATCGTAGGTAAATGACTTCCCGTTGCTAACGACAGCCGTTGAAGAAGTGTGGGCAAAAGCATTTTGTATTAACTGTAGCATTGGCGGGTTACGTGCAGGGTTTGATAAATCAAAACTACTGAATAAAGAGGATACTGAACAAGTTTAAATTTTCAGAACCACCGGTATTGTATTCCGGAGGGTTCTCTGCGTAATGGTAGTATAGCTGACTTTTTGACTATTATTACCCACTCGACATGCCCGAACTGACCGCAAATATATGATTCTCAAAACGAGAGAATTCTAAAAATCATTCGTATTTTTGAAATTAGCGTAGTAGCTAATACTGCATTATTAACTGATTCAACCTATGCCTAAAATCAATATTAACTTAAACGACACCAACACCTTCGATACCATCGTGATTGGCTCAGGCATGAGCGGCGGCTGGGCGGCAAAAGAGCTGTGCGAAAATGGCCTAAAAATCCTCGTCCTCGAAAAAGGTCGCATGATGGAACATCAGGAAGACTACCCAACCGCCATGTAAGATACGTGGGATATGGATCTTCGCAGCGGTCTATCCGTAGAAGACCAAGAGAAATACCACGTTCAGATTCGGAGTGGACTCGTGGGTGAAGCGGGCAAACAT
>JBLHXN010000018.1:0-43944 GCA_047630355.1 Spirosomataceae bacterium
TTGGCGTTTCCGGAAACGATAACGGCGGGCGAAGAAATGTGCACGCCTTACCTTAGTTGGATGCAAAGTTGTGAATTAATTATTGAAAATTCTTGGGGAATCCGGTTGCTTTCCATTTTGGACGGTGGGTCAAAAGTATGTTTGCTGGATAGTGTAACGCAACAAACCGGACTGATTGATATTTACCTAAATTGTAATAAGCAAGCAATTGGTAGACAGTCGGTTATGATAAATCCATTGGCCGCCGCTGAGCCGCTGGAAATGTACCTCGGGTCTAAATCAATCACCGCCGACGGCGGCATCCACTGGTCGATGATTACCGCAGTTCCGGTAGATTCGCTTACTAATCCGGTTCAGTCAGGAACGTCTGTTTTATTCGATTTATACCGCCCAAACGGTGAGCAGAAATTGATAGAAACCTCAACGGAACACTTAGTCGCTTTCCACAAAATTTACAGCGGTTTCAAAACCGGAAAAACAATCGTAGGTGGGCGGGTAAACAAAGCCTTAGGTCAGGAGAAGTCTTTGATGGAAGAACCTGGTTATCCAACAGATTTTGTCATAAAATCGGCGGGCTTTTATCCTTACGCAGACAACCGTCAGTTCTCCAAAATTGAAACTTCGGTGATAACTGATAAATTTGGAAACAAAGTTGCGGACGGCACTTTAATAAATTTCTTGGTTACCGATGTCCTGAGCTTGAAGCGACGTTTGAATGCATATACCATAGACGGTGTAGCGATACTTAATCTGCAAAACCCGATATTACCGGGCGAAATTGTGATAAACGCCTTTGTGTTCAGCGACGTAATAAGTAACGAAATACGTTTGAACTTTAAGGAAACTATTAAGGAAATACCCGTAAAATTTGACAGGGGAAAGCAAGTACTTATTATCGGACCTTTATTGGGACCGCTGGAACAATACATTCCCGATGGCTCTGAGATAGTTGTGAAAATCAAGCCAATTAATAAGAACTTTTCGGTGGTGCTGTTAAACGGGTATACTAAGATAAAAACCGCGGACTTGCCCAATGGTTTATACGAAATAGAAATGAGTTTTGGAGGGATAAAACGCAATATCAAGTTTAGAAAATGAGCACGAAAAAAAATACAACCTTTTTTAAAGTAGCTTTTTCGATCGGGGTAATCCTTTTACTCGGCTTTACCGCCGGAGGCTTAGCAAAATTACTGGCATTTTTCAATACTGGGAGTGATCGGGCTACCATGCTCAACCTTGTTCCTGATATCTCGAATGAATATACCCCTAAAGTTAACTGGCTGCCTGACGAGGGCGAAACGGGGCGAAAAATGGAGAGCTTTAACCGACAAATTGTTGCTCGTGATTACGTCAGGGCTTTGTACCAGCGAAACCTCGCATTATTAACCGCCGATACGTCTGGAATAATGGAATACTATACGATTGATGCTCGTCCGAAAGTGTACTCGTTGGTGAATTCTATTAATAAACGCGAACGGGCAATTGAACGGGCGGAGTTAAACCACAATTTAAAACTTCACTTCTATTCTGCTGATGGTCAACTCGTTTCTTTTACGGATTACAACGTGGAGAGCCGGCAGCGAATTATTGATATATCAAACAAGAACGAGCGGGTTTTCTCCAATGTCGATATTGCAAACTTTGAAGTGCTGATGCAATTAGTCGACGGTTACTGGCGGATAAAGCACTTAATCAGAAACAAAGGTGAACTCGGTAAATACCGTCAGAAATTAATGAATGAAGCAATTTCTGACGCAAAATTGCAACGGATAAACAAAATTCGGGGGATAAATTATTATCCTCAAAAAACGCCTTGGAAGGACTTCTGGATTAAATACGACGAAGAAGTCATTGAAAAAGATCTTCAGAAAATTAAGAAACTGCGGCTAAATACTGTGCGGGTTTTTGTAAACTACGAGCAGTTTGGTAAAGGCAATGTGGTGCCCGAAATGCTGGAACGTCTAGAACACTTTTTGGATAATGCATCCAAGAGTGGAATCGGGGTTTTAGTGACACTTTTTGATTTCAATTCTAATTATCAACTCCTTAATTTCCCCGCCACCGATCGGCAACTCGAAACCATTCTTACCCGGTTTAAAAGCCATCCGGCGGTTATTGCGTGGGACTTAAAAAACGAACCCGATTTAGACTTCCATTACCAAAATGAAGCCGACGTAAAAGAGTGGTTGAACCTGATGGTTCGGCAGGCAAAAATTTATGACCCAACTACGCCCATTACCATTGGTTGGGCGTATCCGGAAAGTGCCGATCATCTGGCAGAAAAGCTTGATTTTATATCGTTCCATTACTATCGTGAGGTTGACCAACTGGGTGGGGTCATAGACAGTCTCAAAAAACAACTTGGAGCCAAACCTCTATTGTTGGAAGAATTCGGGCTTTCTTCGTACGAAAGTTCAGTCCTCCCCATTTCCATCACACCCTACGAACAAGCGAAACACCTCAGTGAAATACAACGGATTTTATTTGACCGAGGAAATGTACCGTACATTTATTGGACACTTTACGATTTTGAAAATGTGGGTGCTAATATAGCGGGAAACCGCCCGTGGCAACGAAATGCCCAAAAGCACTTTGGCTTGATTGATACCTACAATCAGCCAAAACCAGTTGCGGGCGTTATTAGCCGGAGAACTATTCCGACCGATCCAGGAATTTTGGACAAAATCCCATTGTATCTAATAAATTACGCACTAATTGGAGTAATTTTTGCGGCAGCTTTCGTGTATTTGCCTTTTTTTAGAAAACTGTTCAGAAAACATAAAAACTGATGAAAAAGAAACTGAAAGTCGCCATCGTTTCGAGTTATCCGCCCAGCAAACGTACTTTAAATGAGTACGGTTTTTATTTAATAAATCATTTCCGAAACAAGAAAGACGATTACGAAAAGGTAGTGATTATATCTGATGAATTACCTGCTGGACAACTTTTTGACTTTCAAGACGCCAGTGTAGCGGTAGAAGTAGTGCAAGTGTGGGACTTTAATCGTTGGTCAAACCCATTGAAAATCCGTTCAGCAGTTAAGAAATCTGGTGCAGATGTAGTGCTGTATAATATGCAGTTTTTATCGTTTGGTGATCAGAAAATCCCTGCTGCTTTAGGATTACTTACTCCGTGGCTGACCAGGTTATCAGGAGTGCCGTCGGTGGTTTTACTTCATAATATATTAGAACAAGTTGATTTATCTTCGGCGGGAATTACTGACAATAAGTTATTGGCAAAAGCCTATAACTTTATTGGTACGGTTTTAACTCGCATCATTTTAAAGACTGACTTATTAGCCGTCACGATTCCGAAATACGTTGAAGTTCTTGAAGAGAAATACAAAGCCAAAAACGTGGCTTTAATTCCGCACGGAAGTTTTGAACTGCCGCCTTTACCTGACTTCGGTTTACCCGCCGGACCAATGCAGGTTATGGCTTTTGGCAAATTTGGAACGTACAAAAAAGTTGAGTCGATGATTGAAGCGGTTGAACTGATTCGTCAACGAACAGACTTGGATATGGAAATCGTAGTGGCGGGAACCGATAGTCCCAACACGCCTGGATATTTGAATGATGTTGAAAGTAAGTACATTCACGTAAATCAATTGCGTTTTACTGGATACGTGGAAGAAAAAGAAGTACCCAAAACATTCGGTGAAAGTACCGTAGTGGTTTTTCCTTATACCTCAACCACTGGAAGTTCGGGCGTATTACATCAAGCCGGAAGTTACGGCAAACCCGCTATTATGCCGAACCTTGGTGACTTAGCAATGCTCGTGGAAGAAGAAGGGTACGGTGGGGAATTTTTTGAACCAGACTCAGTGGAAAGCCTTGCGGACGCTATCCAAAAAGTACTTCAGGATGATGACTACCGGAGAAAACTGGCAATGCAAAATTACTACGCTGCGGCATCATTACCCATGGAAGATTTAGTGGATTGGTACACGTTACATTTCCGAAAGCTATTATCTGAACGTAACAATTAATCATTCAAATTATTTTGTAAATTATAGTAAAAGAGGCCTTCAGGTGATTGAAAGCCTCTTAATTTTATATGAATGGAGATAGTTTACCTGAATTCACCGAATCCGAACAAGAGACCCACGTTGAGTTTTACACCTTGTTGATAAGCTAAGTTCATATTTAGCGGTCCGACTCTGAAACCCACCATCGGAGCTATTTCAAATCGGGTACTTTTCTTAACACCGTTCTCATTACCCATCGCATCTACCTGTCCGGTTACGCCGCTTAGTAAGCCAGCCTGTAGAGCAGCGTACGGTTTAAAACCAGTTTCTTTAAAGTAATATTTTCCTTGCAGACCGTACCTGCTATCGGCGGAAGCTCTCGCAGAAGTGAAGTTTCTTTTTGCGTTGGCGGTTA
Source organism: Spirosomataceae bacterium (assembly GCA_047630355.1). Taxonomy (GTDB): domain Bacteria; phylum Bacteroidota; class Bacteroidia; order Cytophagales; family Spirosomataceae; genus JANQUM01. Next base: position 4,383 of record JBLHXN010000018.1, read on the forward strand.
GTCCATAATAAGCTCCTGCTTCAATACTTGGCGTCGGAGCGTATCCCATTTCAATTAAGTTGAGGTTTACGCCCACACTTTTACCAAGTGAGCCACCTCCAACTCCGGTTCCTATCCGAAACACCTGAGAAAATGAGGTAAGCGAAACGGATAAAAGAACTAAAACCAAAAACGATTTTTTCATAGATATACCTGATTTTTTTACGTTTGTAACAGGCTGCAAAAATAATTCTATTAATCTGATATATTACATCTTCTGTAACTGATTTTTAGCGTTATAACATATTGTTAACCAATGAATTATGCTACTATGGTTTGGGGAATTGAAAATTTCTTCAATGGTGATTGGTCAAGTTCGTTATTTTGAACGCAAATGATTGGCTTACAAAACCAATTCTTCGTCGGTTTGTATATCAGTAGGGTTCGTTTTAGCACGATTTGTAGAGCCAAAAAAAGTGTGGATGAGGTGGTACGTAACCATAGCCACAAAAAGCCCAATCATTAGTCCGATTTGAACATTAATGACTTGCTCAAAATCAACGTGATAAAGTGTTATCAAAATGATTTGGGCAATTCCACCGATGATGGTTATCCAAACCGGTAACCGCCGGTCAAGGGAAAGGTGATAGTAAACGAAGACATTGGAAAGAGCAAAAAGAGCGGTGGCGAGTGAGTACTTCCAGAGTAAAGGTGCAACGGATTGATACGCTTCGCCAAACAAAATATCAACCATTTCGCTTGGGAAAAAGTAAGATGTGGCAACAATAACCGCCGCAATAAAAGCAACTATTCCAAGGCCACCAATGAAGTATTTAGTGTGGCTTTTCCCTTCTTTTTCGAGTTTAATAACTATTGGGAACAAAAGCGTGACAACGGTCCAGGTTCCGAAATAGACAATCCGCCCGATGAGTGCCAATGCGGCGTACAGCCCTGCTTCGTAAGGAGGGAAATAATGTTTTACCAGAATTATGTCACTGTTGTTTATAAGAATTTGGCTGCATTCATAAACCAAAATCATGAGTAGAAACTTCAGTACGTCAGATTGGGGAAAGTGGCTACTGGTAGTTTGATTGTCGGTGTCAATAGTAGTTCTCGAAACCCACCAAGTAGCCACTAAAGAGAGTGTTAATCCCCACGCTACACCATTTACCCGATAACCTAGATAAACAAGTAGTACCGTAATTACCAACCGAACCCACATTTCGGCTTGATAGGTAAGTGCCAGTTTTTTATAATTTAGTAAACCTTGCAGAAGACCTCTGTTCACGCTCATCAGTAAATAAACGGGTAGACCGAACCCGAATATTACGAACGGAAGGTACGAGCTCATTTGAAAAAAATCTTGCCAAACTACAGACATAGCCACTGTCAGAACGAAGAGAGTACCGCCCAATAGCAAGGCATTTTTCTTTAACCATTTGATCAATTGGTAAAGCGTGCCGGAGTGCTCTGCTGAATCATACGTAGCTGCGTATTTCGCAGCAGTTAGCTGAAAACCTAAAGCCAAAAATGAAACCATTAGCAGAATAGTCACCAAAAGGCTCACTTCTGAGAAGTCAGTGGGTCCTAGCCACCGTCCCAAAAGTAGGTTTATAGCGTAGTTTCCGGCATTTACAATTAGCGTACTTACGAATAGTAAACTTCCGTCTGTCAATAGCTTTTTTTGCGAAACAGCCATGCGTGATTATTAGTGTAATGATAGATTAATACTTCAGTGCAAAGTTTATATCAGATTTAGAGTTTTGTCGAATTTCGTTAAATGAAGTAACTGTTGTAAATCGCCGTTTTTACTTATTTTAAGAAATAGTTGTGAGCCGAGGTTAGACATGATTTTGTACGTCGTAACTAAGGTGTTTACGCCAACAATGTCAGCTTTCTCAACGTTACGCAGATTTATAGTTAGGGTTTGCTTTGATCGGGCCAATTCGTGCAAATTGACCTTGTGTTTCAAAGCGTATTCGGTAGTAAAATCTCCGTTTATGGTGAGTTCGTGGTGCATTTGGGACTGATTTAGAAACTTACTTAATATTTTAGTGCTATCTGAGCAAGTTGCCCCACAATTTTTACCGAATCTCTCATAGATAGTTTAGAGCCATCTTCGTGAATCCAGCCTTTGAGCGGCTGCTTGCATATCATAGCTTTAGCAACTTCCACGCCGAAGTGCCCCTTCATTTTCATAAAAATTTCTACGTCAAACAACCACCTTGTTAAGAAGGGTTCGTTAAAAGTATTTTCAATCACGTTTCGGGTCATAATCTTAGCCCCGCACTGCATATCGCGGAAGTTCATTCCCAGAACTTTACGGATAATAAGGTTTATCGTTTGGCTACTTATACCCCGCGAAGATTGCTTGATTATATTCGCTCCCATCCGGCTGATTCGGGAACCGCTCACAACTTTGAAACTTGTGGAGGCGATGATTTTGTCAAATCGTTGAAGTCAGATAAGTCGGTAGATAAATCCGTATCTAAAAAACTGATGTAGTCATATGATTCGTTGCGTGCAAGGTGTAACATGCCCAAGCGTACCGCTTCAGCTTTTTTGCCGTTTTTCTCGCAGTTGTAAACCGATATCAAGCTTTCCCTTCTTATCGCAAATTCGTTCAGGAGTTCGAGTGTATTATCCGTACTGCCTTCGTATCACAAAATATATGTGATACGAGGGATTATCTTTTATAAATTCGTCAAATGCATCCGTTTTCAACCTTTTGGATTCGTTATAGCAAGGTATTACAACACCAACTCCGTACTTTTGTAACCGAGTCGATAGTTGACCACTTAGAAGCACATCAGAGGCATCAAGCGGGATTTTGAGTAAACGCTTAGTTCTGATCATTACTTCCTTGAGCCCGGCGGGTTTGGCGATGTAGTCGTCTGTACCGAGTTCAAACGCATTTGCCATGGTAGATTCTTCTTCGTTTCCGGACAACCATGATCAGAATTCGATTTTTTTCTCCTGACGGATGTATTTCAGTACTTCAAAACCCGATTTGATGGATATATACAAGATCTAAAATAATCAAGTCAGGATTGCTTGATTCAAATTTGGTAATTGTTCCTTCATCATTTTGGGCGGTTTCAACTTCAAAATTAATGCTTCGTAAAAGATGTTCGATAGATTTTAAGATAATAGGTTGGTCATCAGTAGCTAGTACTTTCATTGTGGGTTGAGTTTTGTTACAAATCTTCCCTCGATATTTGTAACATTTGTATATCAATCACTTAATTTTACTCATAGTTATTTCATAAATAGATTTATTTTTTTTACGTAAAATTTGCTGGATGCCTTTCACTATTTCTCATACAATTGCTGTTTATCCGTTCGTAAGGTGGACTCCTAAGTATCTATCAATAAGTGGTTTAGTTATGGGAAGTATGGCTCCTGATTTCGAGTTCTTCCTTCGGCTGGAACTATACGGAATTATCGGGCATACTTTCTGGGGAATATTTTGGTTTGACCTTCCCGTTTCGATAGTTATCTTACTCCTTTTTCATCAGGTTGTCAGGGAGCCGCTAATACTTCATTTGCCGAACTTTTTGCTCGAACGCTTCGGTGGTTTTGTGAACATCAAATGGCTTGAATACTTCAAAAAGCATTACTTTCGAGTTGTTTTTTCAATATTATTGGGAATATTTACGCACTTTCTATGGGATAATTTTACCCACGAACCCGACTACGTAAGTCCCGTTTATTTTGACTTTTTACTTCAAAAATGCGAAGTTTTTGGAGTAAAAAAATATTTTTTTAGCATCTTACAAATAATAAGTTCATTTACTGGTTTGGCAGGATTTTTGATAGTAGTTTTTCGTCTGAAACGACGGAGCACGTTATACATTTGCTCCTACCTTTTAAAGGTTTATTACTGGGCAGCAGTCGGGATTATGGCAGTAACAATAGTAGGGTTAAGATACTGGTGGGGAGTTCCGAATGAAAAGCCTAACGAACAACTACTAGTTGTACTAATAGGCGGCTCCTTGATTAGTTTGACACTCGTATCGTGGATCTGGCAAATGAGAAACGCATCCAATGGAAATAAGAAAAGTAGTATTTAGCCTCTTAGTAAGCACACTCCCATTTTTCTCAATGGCTCAGGATAAGTTGCAGCTCGGTTTCAAAATGTTGGAAACGGGGCAATTTTTAGATGCCGCTTCCTTCTTTAAAGATTACCTCGTTCACGTAGATTCTACCGATAAAACCGCCCGATTGTGTTACGGAAGGGGAGTCGGTCTCTCCGGTAATCCTGAAAAAGCCAAGTTCGTATTTCGGGAACTACAAGAGGACTTCAACAATGATTTTGAGGTTGACCTCAATATGGCAGAAGCTCACATGTGGAGCAAAGACTACGACAAAGCTTTAATTCTGTACAAAGATTTAGCCGCACGAGATTCTGATAACTTTGCTGCGTTGCTTGGTCTGGCAAATGCGTATTCGGAAAATAAAAATTATACGGAAGCCTTAAAGTACGTAGAGAAGGCATTGGTTTTACAGCCGGAAAATAACAATGCACTTGTAAGTCGAAAATTTGTGCGGTTGGGCAATGCTTCTATTTTATCAAACGATGGTAATTTTGATGAAGCCCTCAATTTATATAATGCCGTGTTGAAGGAAAATTCAATTGATGTTGACGCAATACTAAACAAAGGTCAGGTACTTGTAACCGCTAAACGCCTTAAGGAAGCAAAGCAGGTATACAATAAGGTTGTCGGAATTCCTGAAAAGAAAATAACCGGGCTATTGGGTTTATCTTCGGTAGCTAATTTGCAATCCGAAACCGAAATCGCCCTTCAATGGGCGAAGCAAGCGGTTATGTATTCTGATTCTTCCACAAAACTTGCCGCAAATCTTGGTTTGGTGAATGCTCTAGGTTGGAATAAAAAATTTGATAAAGGTTTTCAGTTATTGAATAAGCTGTCGGGCATCTATCCTGAGAGCACTGAGATACTTGCCGCATACGGTCGCCTTAGTATCTGGAGCAAAAATTTTGAAAACGGAGCCACTTACTTTAACAGTCTTTTAAGAAAAACACCCAATTCTTTTGATGGTAACTTAGGCTACGCCGATGCCCGTCACGCTCAGGGAATGGATAAAGAATCTTACGAATACGTACGTAAAACACTGGATTATTACCCCGGTCAAAGAGATGCTCTTCAATTCTTGGAGCGTTTGCAAATGGCTCATGATCCAACTTTTAGCTCGCACGTATTCTTTAGCAGGGACAACGGTGGGAACATCTCCCAGAACTATAATCTAAAAGCTACGTTTGACCCGCATCCGCAGGTTAGAACGTTTGTATTGTACAATTACCGTACCGCAGAAAATACCGCTGTTGAAAATGGTCTCGGTAAATTGAGCATAAACCAAATGGGGGCGGGGATGCATTACCAATGGAAACCGTTTCTCAAAATTGGTGGACAGGCAACGGTGCTATCAACTGCAACAAAAAATCACGTAATTGGGGAATTAGTCACTTTTTGGAATGTTGGTCGTTTCCAAAAAATGGAAGCTAAATTCAATCAGGAATTACAGACGTTCACCGCTGATTTAATTGACCGAAATCTTCGGATGGATAACCTGACGCTTAATTATAACCTGAGTTTGCCCTCAAAAATAGGCTTATACAGTCAGCTCATTCACACGAAAATTACCGACGGAAATACGCGGAACTTGATTTTCGCTTCACTCTATTATGATTTTAAGCAATCTCCCGTCCTGAAAGCCGGAGTAAATACGAGTATATTTAGTTTCAAAAATCAAGTACCGAGCGTTTATTTTAGCCCTGAAATATTTAAAGGTTACGAGTTATTTGCCGCTGCCGAAAATACGAATGAAACAACCGCAAAGTGGCTCTATCAGGCAACCGTTGCCACGGGATTTCAAAAGATAAGTCAGGAAAGTTTACAAGGTATTTACCGATTCGATATTAAAACCGGCTGGAGATTCAACCAACGCCTGTGGGCTTTGGGTTACTTTATGAGGTCGAACTCGGCGGCTTCGAGTGTGCAGGGTTTCACTTATAATGAGTGGGGCTTTAAGGTGAAATACATTTTTCCCGCTCGTCTATTATAAATCTAATAACTTACAGTCAGTATTTTTTGAAACTTCGTAAGTTGTAACAAATGGTCAAATTTACTTTTTAAGGTAACTTTTATAACAAGACGCCCACCGCGGTCAGTAAGAGTTTTGTGCGTACTTACAATGGCATTTATACCTACTAAGTCTGCTCTTTTAACGTGCCGTAAGTCAATAATTAGTGAACTGACTGATTTTGCCAACTGGTGAAGTTCCTGCTTGTGTTTCAAAGCATTCTCAGTTGTAAAGTCAGGTCCTATTGTAAGTTCGTGGTGCATTTAAGGTGATGTTTTAATACTTTACAGCAATTTGAACCAACTGACCTAAAATCTTCACAGAATCCTTCATAGATAATTTTGAACCGTCTTCGTGCACCCATCTTTTCAGGGGTTGTTCGCAAATCATTGTTTTGGCAACCTCAACGCCATAATAACGTTTCATTCGCATAAAAATCTCTATGTCAAATAGCCAGCAGGTTAGAAACGGTTCCTGAAACGTTGCGTCGATAACGTGTCGGGTCATTATTTTCGCTCCGCATTGCGTATCCTGAAACTCCATTCCCAATATTTTACGGATAATGAAATTTATCGTTTTACTGATCATTCCTCTTGAAGATTGCTTTATGATGTTAGCACCCATTCTACTAATTCTTGAGCCACTGACTATCTTAAAATTAGTTGACGCAATAGTCTTTGTTAAATCATCAAAATCATCAAAATTAGTCGACAAGTCAGCATCGAGAAAACCAATGTAGTCTAAAGACTTGTCATTAGCCAAGTGAAGCATTCCGAGTCTGACCGCTTCTGCTTTTCCTCCGTTCTTTTCACAGTTATACACAGAGATAGAGCCTTCCTTACCTACTTTGAATTTGTTTAATACCTCAAGCGTACCATCTGTGCTGCCATCGTTAACGAAGCAAACGTGGTAACCAGGGTTATTCCGAACAAAATGTCCGAACTTTTCCATTTTTAGCCTTTTTTCCTCATTATAACAAGGAATTACTACGCCCACGCCATGTTTTTGTAGAATCGCCGACTTAATATGTTCATCTTGTTTTAGGTCTTCTTCACTCAACGGGATTTTGAGTAAATGCCTTACGCGAGCAACTACTTCATTCAAACCAACTGGCTTTTCGATATAATCGTCAGCTCCAAGGTTAAACGCTTTTATAATTGTTGATTCGTCATCATTTCCTGACATCACAATTATAGGAGTAAAATTCTGTTTTGTAGACCTAATGTATTTCAGCACCTCAAAACCGGAAGTATGTGGCATGTTGAGATCTAATATAATCAGGTCCGGTTTTTCAGTATCGAATAATTTTATTGCTTCGCTGCCATCTTTTGCCGTTACTACAGTAAAGTCAACACTTTTCAACTTGTGCTCAATAGACTTTAGAATTATTGGTTGATCGTCCGCAGCTAAAATTTTCATGATAAGTTTAGAATTATAACTAGATATCTAGCAAAAATCACGCCAAATCTGGCAAAAATCACGCCAAATCAGGTAGCGGATATGTAGATTATGTAATTGTAACTTAACTTTTATAAATAATGTTTTTTTTATGTATAATGATGAACAGACAGCCTCTCGCGACTTTTAAATCAGGTACGTTTTTTGCATAGTTCAGCGTGTATGTCTGTACGCAACTTCTTACTTTTGATTGGCAGGGTTGTTGAAATCTTAAATCATGGGTTAATTTAGTAAGAGTTTTTGCGGTTGTCAGAAAACTACGCTGCGGTTGTTTAAAGTTTTTGCACGTTTTAAAAAATAGTTGCTTAGAGTTAAGTTTGTGTAGACTAAAACTCAACTAAAACCCGAGCAACTATGATTAAATTAACGAAGAAAATAATTAATAATGGACTTGTACCTCACCTAAGTATCGGAAGCCCTGGACCGGACCTTCTTGCAAAGCGGGTCTTTGGCGAGTTGTCAGGGCAATTCTCAAGCGTCTAAAGACGGGTTGTCAGTGGCGTGAATTACCAGTCAGGAAATTATTGGCAGGCATTTAATGGGTTGGCAATCAGTATATTATTGCTTTTCAAAGTGGTGCCGTGATGGTTCATAGTACCGGAAGTTTACCGCCCTGATGGACATCCATCGCCGCTTATTGGACTTGTCAAGTGTCGAACTTGATGGCTCACACACTATCGCCAAACGGTGCGGTGAGGCCGTTGGCTATCAGGAAAGGAAAAAGGCAAGGACGACAAACATGCTCTTTTTGACCGATCGGATGTTCCGAACCTACAAGTGGTGAACACAATGACCTGTTCGACATCGAAAAACATACGTCAAAAATATTGGCTACACTCGATGATGCCAACATCAGTTACGACGGCTTATTTCTTAATGCTGATGCAGGACGGTTCGCCGCTGCGATTTGACAGTAGCAGGTTCAGAGGTTTTTAAATGTAAGGGGGATTATAGATAATATTGACAATAATAAAAGAAGGAAAAAAGATTTGGATGCAGATAGCTATTTTATTGATGACCAGCTATATAAAGAAAGGTTCGTAGTCGAAAGGACAAACGCATGACTGGATGGATTCAAAAGCATAATCATGAGATACGAAACAAAAGCCCAAAATTGGTTAGCACTACAATACATCGCAAGTGCGGTCATATTGACGAGAATAAAACACCGAAAAATGAATTAACATTAAACAAGCTCGTTGTATAAATAACTAAAATAAAGGACATTATGAAAGGAATGGTGTTTACTGAATTTTTAGAAATGGTCGAAGAGAAATTCGACTACGAAACTGTTGACGAAATCTTATCAAAAGAAGAATTAGCTTCCGGTGGTATTTATTCTTCCGTCGGGATATACAGTCACAAAGAAATGTTTGTGTTGGTGCAGAACCTGCACGAAAAAAGCGGAATCCCGATTGGCAACTTATTAGAAGTGTTTGGCGAGTATTTGTTTGGTTCTTTATATAAAGCCTACGGGTCAATGTTTCAGGACTTGAGTTCGGCGTTTGATATGATAAACTCCATTGAAGGGTACATTCACGTGGAAGTACGAAAGTTATACCCCGACGCTGAACTTCCAACATTCGAAATTATCTCCCGTGATGATAAAGTACTTGTAATTGATTATACCTCCGAACGCCGAATGAGTGATTTAGTGGTGGGCTTAATGCGGGGATGCTTCAAAGAATTCGGAGAAGAAATAGATATTCAGAAAGCAGAAGTAGCGGGCAGACCCAATACGGTAAGATTTACTTTAACGAAGGTATAAATGGGTGACATTGTGAAATTTCAACTGCTAGAGCGAAGGTTTAACCGCGAACGTCTGGCTCGTAAAGAGGCTGAGCGAATCCTTGAAGAAAAGGCTTCCGAACTTTATCAGGCCAACGAACAGCTCAAACAGTTAAATGAGTCGCTTGAAGTTGAGATTGAGGAGCGGTCGGAAGATTTGCGTCAAACCAAAGTGAGGTACAAGCATTTTGTGGAAACTGCCAACGAGATAATTTATGAAACTACGGCGGAAGGTATAATCACTTACGTAAATCCGTTTGCTTCCAAGATGCTTTTTTATACCAACGAAGAAATTATTGGGAAACATTTTTTGAAATTCATCGTGAAGGATTTTCGAAAAGAACTTATTCAATACTACGAAGACTGCATAAGAAATAATGTTATTAATTCTTACCTCGAAATCCCAGCTCTCCGAAAAGATATGGAAGTATTATGGGTAGGACAAAGCGTAACACTTGATTTTGAAATCCTTGCGGGAAAAAGGCAATTAGTTGGCGTTCGGGCAATTGCCCGCGACATTACCGATAAATATTACGCCCGACGTAAGCTCGAACTTAGCGAAGAAAAGTATCGGAACATCATGGAACACATGGAGCTGGGATTTTTAGAAGTTGACTTAGAAGGGGTAGTTGTGAAAGCCTACGAACGGTTCTGCCAAATGACGGGCTGGACAAATAAGGAACTGGTGGGCAGAAATGCTATGACAACCTTTCTGCCGGAAGAATACCAGGAGGAAATGAAACAAATTGACAAATCTCGGAAGCACGGTGTCGTCAGTAGTTATGAACTTGAACTTACTAAAAAGTCAGGTAAGAAATTTTGGGCGTTGATAAGTGGCGGGCCAGTATTTAACGAGAAAGGAGAAATCGTGGGTTCTGTTGGAATTCACTACGATATTTCTGAACAGAAACGAATTCAGGCTGAGTTGACTTCAGCAAAGCAAATTGGGGAAGCAGCACGAAAATCAGAGCAACAGTTTTTAGCAAACATAAGCCACGAAATACGTACGCCGCTGAACGCAATAATTGGCATGTCACATTTGTTGTACGATGCTGACCCTACGCCCGAACAGAAAGAATACCTGGAGATGATAAAATACTCCGCTAACTTTTTGTACTTGTTGATTTCTGATGTACTCGACATGTCAAAAATTCAGGCGGGGCAGCTTGACGTTAAAGAAGAGGCTTTTGATATTTATAACCTACTTCGTACAATTCAGAAAACCTTTCAGTTCAAAGCCCAGGAGAAGGATATTGACGTACAGTTAGAAATCTCCTCAGACGTTGAAAGAATGTACGTGGGGGACGAAGTTTTATTGAATCAGATATTGATGAATGTAGTGGGGAACGCCGAAAAATTTACTACAAATGGCATAATAAAAATAGAAGTTTCAGCGAGTGATATTGACGAAACTTCTGTTTTCGTTCATTTCAAAATAACAGACAGTGGCATTGGAGTTTCCGAAGATAAACTTTCTGATATTTTCAAAAAATTTAAACAAGTTCATAATGAAAATGACGTAAATACTGAAGGAACGGGCTTGGGGCTTGCTATAGTAAAACAGCTACTCAAGTTGCAAAACGGAAATGTAACGGTAAGTAGTGAGGTCGGTAAAGGAACAGTTTTTGATATTTTTATTCCGTACAGAAAATATCAAAATAAGTTTGATATTACTGACCAAAAAACAATTATTGAAGCGGTGAAAAATATTTCAGAATTGAAAATACTGGTTGTGGAGGATAATCCAATTAACCAACGCTACGTCGGAGCGGTGTTAAAACGTCTTGGAATAGCTTACGAAATTGCAGAGAATGGCAAAGTAGCCTGCGAAATGACCGACAAAAATAGCTACGATATGATTTTATTGGATATTCAAATGCCAGTCATGAACGGTTACGAAGCCGCTAAATATATCCGTAAAACGGATACTCCCAATAAATCAATTCCAATAATTGCGTTAACCGCTTCCGTTATGGCAATTGTGCAGAATAAGGCGATTGAATCCGGAATGGATGATGTTCTTTCCAAGCCATTTACCCCCGCTGATTTAAAGAAGAAAGTAGAAAAATATTACATTCAACCAATAATAGAATTGCTTGTGGACACCGGCAAACCCCCGATTGTTAGTGTTGAAATTGACTCCGAAGTAATCGACAGTGTTTACAACGGTGATAAAGAGTTTCAGCAAATAGTTTTTGAATCTTTTGCCGAAGAAATAGCTCCGCAGGTAGAAAAACTCCGCGACGCTTACAACAGCAAAGATATTGAAGCAGTTGGGAAGGCAGCTCACCAAATGAAACCTACCTTTGGTATGGTTGGACTTCCTAAATACCAAAAAGACTTGGAGACAATTGAGAAGAAAATTAAAGCAGATAACATATTACCGGAACCAGAAGAACAATTATTGAAAGACTTCTTAAATGACGTTCCTCAAATCATTATTACCATTAAAAAAACAATCGAAGACCTGAAATAAAAGCAACTTCTTTAGTAATTTTAGTTTTCTGAATCATTTCGGGAGTTCCCCAAATCATCAACTCAATGAGAAAATTACTTTTTCTACTTACTTTTTTGCCGGTTACTTTATTCGCTCAACTACTCACTGATAAACCGAACAACTATACGCTCGATGATTCACTTCGGGGCAGTATCACGCCGCAGCGGGTATGGTGGAATTTACTTCATTATAAACTGGATCTGGACGTAAAACCCGACTCTAAATATTTATCTGGTTCAAATACCATCACTTACGAAGTACTTACTTCACAGCAGGTTCTACAAATTGATCTGCAACCTCCGCTAACGATTGATAAAGTTTCGCAGGATGGCGAAGCCCTTTCTTACAAAAAAAAGGGGCAGAACGCATACATGATTACGCTTCGAAAAAAACAGCAATCAGGAGATATAAATCAAATCAAAGTTTATTATTCAGGCTTACCAAAAGAAGCCGTACGTGCCCCGTGGGACGGTGGTGTCTCTTGGAAAAAAGACGATAACGGAAAGCATTTTGTGGCAACTTCTTGTCAGGGACTTGGAGCAAGCGTGTGGTGGCCGTGCAAAGACCACATGTATGACGAGCCCGAAGGTGGAATGGACTTGAGCGTGACCGTGCCGCAAAACCTGATGGATGTTTCAAACGGACGATTGGAGAGCGTACTACTCAATAATGATGGTACCCGCACTTATAACTGGAAAATTACCAATCCAATCAATAATTACGGGGTAAATATTAACATAGCTGATTACGCGAAATTTTCTGAGATTTACGAAGGCGAGCGGGGTAAACTCGATATGGATTATTACGTATTATCCTACAATCTGGAAAAAGCGAAAGAGCACTTCAAAGATGCCCGTCAAATGATGGAAGCTTTCGAGTATTGGTTTGGTCCGTATCCTTTTTACGAAGACGGCTACAAGCTCGTAGAAGTGCCTTATTTAGGTATGGAACATCAAAGCTCCATCACTTACGGAAACAAATACATGAAAGGATATTTAGGCCGCGACTTATCTGGCACGGGACAAGGCTTGAAGTGGGATTTTATCATCATTCACGAATCTGGTCACGAGTGGTTTGCCAATAATATTACCTACAAAGATATCGCCGATATGTGGATTCACGAAGGATTTACGAATTACTCCGAAAATCTATTCATCGAATACCACGAAGGCAAAGCCGCCGGACACGAGTACATCATTGGTTGTCGCCGCAATATTGCGAATGACCGCCCGATAATTGGTGATTACGACGTTAATAAAGAAGGCTCTAAAGATATGTATTATAAAGGAGCAAATATGCTCCACACCATTCGGTATATCGTTGATAACGACGAGAAATGGCGGGCGTACCTGAGAGGACTTAATAAAGATTTTTATCATCAGACCGTCACTACCGCAGACATAGAGCAATACTCTTCCAATTTCTTGGGAGTGGATTTGAGCAAAATATTCGATCAGTATTTACGCACAGCTAAAGTTCCTACGCTGGAATGTAAAACCCAGAAAGGGAAAATTTCTTACCGCTGGACCAATGTAATTGAAAACTTCGATATGCCCGTTAGAGTAAGTATTGACGGTGGCGAAATGCAACTCATCACACCAACCACAATTTTTCAGGAATTGGAAGGAAAGAAACTGGAGATTGATGAGAATTTTTATGTTTTCAAGAAGTGAAAATGCTTTAACAGAAATCTGAATACGTCTAAACTCAACCGAAGATGAACCAAAAAACTTACTCTTTTATAACGCTGTTCTTGATAATCTTTCAAAGTGCGTTTGTTTACGGACAATCCACAGTGAATTTTGAAGTTACAGTTGCTGAGGAAGTTCAGAACGGTTTTCAATCAGATGGGCGGATGCTGATTTATATCTCTACCAAAAATAACAGCGAACCTCGCTATCAATCGGGTATGGATACGGAGAGCTTTATGTTTGGAAAGAATGTTTCAAACTGGTCTGAAAGCAAACCGTTAGTTTTAAATGAGCATTCTAACTGGACAAAAACGGGGAGCTGGGGCTTTGATAAAGTTCCCAACGGAATTTACTACGTGCAAGCAGTTTGGAATCAGAGCGGTGACAAGGAATCTCGAAGTAACGTCGCCGGAAATTTGTACAGCGAACCTATTAAAGTTATTCTTGGTGGAAGTACAAAAAACGTTTCTCTTAGGCTAAATCAAGTAATTGAGAGCCGCGAAGTGGTGGAGCATCCACTAGCTAAGACTTTCAAGATGCAGAGCGAAATTCTGACTAAATGGTGGGGGAAACCAATAACGCTGATGGCTTCTGTCTTACTCCCAAACAGTTACGATCAGGATTCTAAAAAAGGTTATGCTGTCCGGTATAATGTAGCTGGTTACGGTGGTCGCTACACCCGCATAAATCGACTTGTGGGAAATGAAAGTTTTATGGAATGGTGGGAATCTGCCGATGCTCCGCAAATTATAACTGTCTTTCTGGACGGCGAAGGTCCATTTGGAGATAGCTATCAGTTAGATTCTGAGAATAGTGGTCCTTATGGACAAGCCCTCATTGATGAATTAATGCCGAAAATTGAGAAAGAATACGGAATAAACCCATCTCCCGAGACCCGTTTTGTAGATGGTTGTTCTACGGGTGGATGGGTGTCGTTAGCTTTGCAACTCTTCTACCCCGAAAGCTTCAACGGTTGTTGGTCATACAGTCCTGATCCCGTTAGTTTCAAAAAGATGCAATTGGTAAATGTGTACGACGATGAAAATGCCTTCTACAATAAATTTGGTTACCTGCGTCCAAGTAAGCGTAGCGTAGAAGGAGAACCAGAGTTTTCAATAAAACAGGAGATTTATTCTGAAAACGTGCAGGGAACTTCAGGTACTTATATCACTTCTGGACAACAGTGGGGAGCTTGGAATGCCTTGTACAGTCCGAAAGGTACAAATGGTTTACCCGTTCCGATTTTCGATCCGACAACGGGCGAAATAGATAAAACTGCCGCTGAAAACTGGAAAAAGTACGACTTACTGCTGCATACCAAAAATAACTGGATGGAACTCGCTCCTAAAATTGCCGGGAAAATCAATATCTGGATGGGCGATATGGATAATTACTATTTGAATAACGCTATGCGAGATTTTGATGATTACATTAAAAGTACAACGAGCCCGAAGTCAGACGCGATAATTGAATTCTCCCCAACGAAAGGCCATTGTTCGAATTATGGTCACCGGGAGATACTGGAACAAATAAGTATAAAGCTACAAAAAGAATAACCGTAAATTCTGCTAAGTTCTCTGTCTTTTTCGCTGATTTTGTTTCCTGCAACTCAAAAAATTTGCTTCGCTACTGCCATTGTGGTGGTAGATTTACTCATGGTATAAAAGTGCAATGCCGGAACGCCAAAATCAATTAACTCTTTGCATTGTTGTACACACCACTCAATTCCGATCTCACGAGTATCCGAGTTGTTTTTTGTTTTTTCAACCGCGTTTCGTAAATCGTCAGGCATATTGAGAAAGAAAATATCAGGTAAAATCTGGAGCTGCTTTTTAGTAGCCAAAACTTTTAGACCGGGTATAATCGGAATATTTATTCCGGCGGCTTTACACTTGTTTACAAAATCAAAATATTGCTGATTTTCAAAGAACATTTGGGTTACAACATAATCGGCTCCGGCGTCAACTTTCTTCTTTAAATTTTCTAAATCGAAGTCCATAGTGTCTGCCTCAAAGTGCTTTTCAGGATAACCCGCCACACCGACGCAAAAATTGCTCTTATTGAGATAATCAGCGTTGTCGTGAAGATAAACGCCTTTGTTCATGTCTGCTACTTGTTCTACCAAATCACAAGCGTAGGAGTGCCCTTCTTTTTTCGGCTTGAAAAAATTATAAGGTTTTGCGGTATCGCCACGCAGGGCGAGCAAGTTCTCGATTCCTAAATAATTCAAGTCAATCAATAAGTCTTCGGTAGCATCTTTTGTAAAGCCACCGCACAAAATATGTGGCACGGGGTCCACGTCAAACTTGTGCATAATTGCCGAACAAATACCCACCGTACCGGGGCGTTTCCGGGTTCGCACCTCTTTAATAGATCCGTCCGGCATTTTCTTCATAAAGTACTCTTCCCGGTGATAAGTCACATCAATAAATGGGGGTTTCAATTCCATCATTGGCTCGATACCGTCCAATAATTCATCGATTTTCGTTCCTTTAGCGGGCGGAATAATCTCGATGGAGAATAAAGGTTTTCCGTTGGCGTTCTTGATGTGTTCGGTAACTCTGGGCATTTAATTTTCTTTTGAGAATTCAAATCTAACCTTCAAATCAGTTTTGATAAAGGTTTTGTTACGGCTTTTCTTTTTTTTACCTAACTTTAGATAAATTATCTATTTTACTAACAAATTTTACTTCAAAACAGATGAAAAAACTATCTCTATTGTTCATGTTTATACTGGTTGCCTTTGCAGGGTTCAGTCAGGATGCAGCAAAGCTTAAAAATTATGTAGGAACTTATGATATCGAGGGTGGACCAATTTATGAGGTCAAGGTCATGGTGAAAGACGGGAAACTTTACGGTTCCTCTGATCAGGGCGAGGCAGCACTCACTAAAATGGAAATGGCGGATGCTTTTACTATTGAAGGCTACGACGGAACCGTTAAATTCAAAAGAGAAGGTGATATCGTGAAATCAATGACGATGAATATTCAGGGACAAGAAATGATGGGAATGCGTAAAATGCCTTCTGCGGATGACTTTGCTGGAACTTATACGTTTCAGAATGCTCCTTTTTTAGAAATGATGGTAACGTCTGAGGATGGTTCAGTACAGGTAGAAGTAGCAGATATTGGTAAAGGGCCTGTTGAGTTTACCAGTAATCTGGACGAATTTTACGAGCCAAATTACAGCAGCACCATGACTTTCAAGAGAAACGAAGCGGGCGAAGTTGAAAAAGTAGTAGTAATGGCCCAAGGCTCTGAAATGACCGGAACAAAGGTCATGGAGAAAGAAGCTGCTCCAATGGAAGAATACCTCGGAACTTTCACTTTTGATTCTGCTCCTTTTGGTGAGTTAATTGTAACGATGAAAGATGGGAAATTACACGGGAATGCCGTGGGACAAGGCGAGGCTGCTATGAACCCAACTGATAATGCTGATGAATTTGAAATTGAAGGTTACGACGGAACTGCTACTTACGTACGGAACGCCGATGGCAATATTTCGAACATATCTTTGCTTATCCAAGGCTCGGAAATGAAAGGAAAGAAGAAAGCGGAATGATATTTTCGATTTCGATCATAAAAAAAGTTGGAACGCATATGTGTTCCGACTTTTTTTGTGTCGTTAAAAACTCAAGTTGTTTCTAACATCAACAGAATATCTTCCACAAATTCTCGCGAGTTACTCAGCCGTGGTACTTTGTTTTGCCCACCAAGCTTTCCTCGTTTTTCCATCCATTTATAAAACGTTCCCTGAGTCACAAAGTGCACTTTTGGTGCATCAAGAGCAGCATCATTTTTACGTTTAGCATCGTAATCGGAGTTAACTTCCCGCAACGTATTATCGAGTGCTTCAATAAAGGTACGCTCATCGTTTGGTAATTTGAGACATTCAATAATCCACTCGTGACCGCCTTTTGATTTACTTTGCATGAAAATTGGGGCGGCAGTGAAATCAGAAATAGTTGCCCCAGAAATTTTGCAAGCTTTTTCAATTGCCGCTTCGGCGTTTTCAATGATAACTTCTTCGCCAAAAGCATTAATAAAATGCTTCGTGCGTCCGCTAATTTTTAGCCTGAAAGGATACTTATTCGTAAATCGAATGGTATCACCTATCTTGTACCGCCACAACCCAGCATTTGTAGTGATTATCATGGCGTAACTGATACCGATTTCAACTTCGTCCAAAGTCAATGTTTTTGGGTTCTCTTTTTCCCATTCTGACATCGGCATGAATTCATAAAAAATCCCGTAGTCGAGCATCAGCAGCATTTCCCCGTCTGAAGAAAGTACGTCCTGAATAGCGAAGAAACCTTCAGAAGCGTTGTAGGTTTCCATGTAGTGCACGTCCGGCGATGGGAAAAATTCGGTTTTGAAAAGTTCACGATAAGGCGTGAATGAAACCGCACCGTGTACGAAAACTTCAAAGTTCGGCCAGATTTCAAGCATACTCGAAATTCCTTTTCGCTTCATAATATTTTCTAATAAAACTACGCACCAAGTGGGCACGCCGAGGAGGGAAGTAATGTTCTCACCAGAGCATTCTTCAATCATTCGTTCCATTTTTTCCTCCCAGTTTTCTAATAATGCCACTTCCAGTGAAGGAGACCGGACGTACTGTGCCCAAGTGGGTAAATTTTCCATAATCACTGCGGAAACATCACCTACTCTTGACAGTTTATTAAAAGGGTTTTCCCGCAATGAACCACCGATCGAAAGTCCTTTTCCATCAAAAATTCCGGATTCGGGGTAATTTTCAAAGTATAGCGTCAACAAATCTTTGCCACCGCGATAATGACAGTTTTCGAGCGATTCTTCCGTAACCGGAATGTATTTACTCCGTGAATTTGTGGTTCCGGAAGAAACGGAGAACCAACTTGTTTCGGTTGGCCATAATACGTTCTGTTCGCCTTTTAAAGAGCGTTCTATATAAGGGTAAAGGTCTTCGTAGGTTGAAACAGGAACGGCCTCCTGAAATTCGGAAATGCTCTGAATGAGGTTGAGCTTATTGTCATTCCCCCATTTTGTTTGTTTGCCGTGTTCTATCAAGTCGTCAAAGACATCTTTCTGAGCTTCGATTGGGAAAGCTTGAAAGTCTGCGATTCGGCTGGCTCGCCGTTTTATAAAAAAAGAAATTACGTCGTTTATTATGCTCACTGAGTGGTTTGTTTTTTTGTTTAGGGAGTAAAATATTATTCCATAATCCCTTTTGCCCGGTTGGGATAATCCGTGATCAGTCCGTCACATCCCATTTTCTTGATGGCAATCATATCGCTGACTTCATTGACAGTCCACGGAATTACTCGAATTTTTTTTTCGTGAAGTTCTTTCACAACTTGTTCATTCAACATCTTATAATAGGGACTCCAAACGTCTGGTCTGAATCCAAGAAGTTGCAAATTATACGTTACATCATTATTGTCCATTGGTTCTATTAGAGCCGATAAAGAGACTTTAGGGTAGTTATTTGACACTATTTCACGATTCCAATGTTTGAGAATATTATAATCGAAACTCTGAATGGTCACTCTTTCTGGGGGAAGTTTCTTAGAAATTATCCGTTCAACTAAATCTGAAAACTCCGCAACTTCTGGTTGCGAAATATTATATTCTTCAACCAAACTTTTCAATTCTACATTATACTTTAAGGGCTCGAGACCTTTCTTTCTTGCGTATTTCTCAATAGCCCTGATAGTTTTTTTTAATAATGGTTTGTGTACGGCTATTTTTTGTTGCTCTGGGAAAATTGCGTTTCCCCGTTTTCCAACGTCGTACTTTTTGACTATTTTATAGTTCATCTCGTAGATATTTCCTTGGGTTTCTTCCGTCGCTGATTCGCCGTTGGGCAATGTTGAAATCAGCGGGTTGAAATAGGGTTCGTGCGAAACAATAACTTTCCGGTCTTTACTGATTACTACGTCAAATTCAATGGTGTCAACACCTTCGTCAATCGCCCTTAGAAAGGCAGGAATCGTATTTTCGGGCATCAAACCTCTGGAACCACGATGTCCCTGAATTTCGAAATCTCGTGTTTGTGCGTTTGTTTGCATTGCGAGTTGAATGAGTAAAAAACAAACCGAAAAAGGTTTTAATAAGTGCATTGAGATGTATGGTTTACTGGAAATAAAGCAACTTTATTGAACGATACTTAACAAAATCTTGCCGTAAATTTATTCGATTCCAAGTCTTAAAATACGTACTTTTGCCATTTATTTAGAAAAATAAACATTTAGATTTTATAAGAAACTCCCATGCAGATTAAACAGTTGCTCCAGCAAAAACCTAATAATCAAGCTGTTATCGTAAAAGGTTGGGTACGAACCAAGCGTGGTCAGGCCGCCTTATCTTTTGTCAGCTTGAACGATGGTTCCACCATTCATAATATACAAGTAGTAGTAGACGCTGAAAAAATCCCAGCCGAAACTACGAAACTAATGACTACCGGAGCGTGCGTAGCCGTGGAAGGAAAGTTGGTAGAATCAACCGGAAGCGGTCAGGCGGTGGAAATAGTTGCTGAAAATGTAACTATTTATGGAGTTGCTGATGAGACTTTCCCGATTCAGCCGAAGAAACACAGCATGGAGTTTTTACGGGAAAAAGCTCACTTGCGTTTCCGCACGAGTACTTTTGGAGCGGTTTTCAGAATTCGACACACGTTGCAATACGCCGTGCATAAATTCTACCATGACCGTGGGTTCTTTAATTTGCACACGCCCATTATCACGTCTTCTGATGCCGAAGGGGCGGGAGAGATGTTTCACGTCACAACGTTTGATATAAAGAATCCTCCGAAAACTGAAAACGGAGATATAGATTATTCAAAAGATTTCTTTGACCGTCAAACGGCTTTGACCGTTTCGGGTCAACTTGAAGGTGAACTTGGAGCGTTGGCTTTGTCAAAAGTTTACACGTTCGGTCCAACTTTTAGAGCAGAAAATTCAAATACTACTCGTCATTTGGCTGAGTTTTGGATGATTGAACCCGAAATGGCGTTTCACGATTTAAAAGACAATATGGATTTGGCGGAAGAATTTATCCGTGAAGTCGTAAAATATGCTCTTGAAAATTGCCAAGACGATTTAGACTTTTTGGAAAAACGCTTGTTGGACGAAGAGAAATCAAAGCCGCAAAACGAACGCAGCGAAAGAGCATTGCTCGAAAAATTGCAATTTATCGTGGACAATGATTTTGAACGAGTAACGTACACCGAGGCAATTGATATTTTAGTAAATTCGAAGCACAATAAGAAGAAGAAATTCAAGTTTCCGGTAGAGTGGGGAGTTGACTTACAATCTGAGCACGAACGCTATTTAGTAGAAAAGCATTTTGAAAAGCCCGTTATTCTGACCGATTATCCGAAAGGCATCAAGGCGTTTTACATGAAGCAAAACCCTGACGGCAAAACCGTTGCGGCGATGGATGTTTTGTTTCCCGGAATCGGTGAAATGATTGGTGGTTCGCAGCGGGAAGATGATTACGAAAAACTGCTTGCCCGCACAAAAGAAGTAGGTATTGACCCCGAAGAAATCTGGTGGTATTTTGACACCCGTAAATTTGGCTCTGCTCCGCACGCTGGATTTGGCTTAGGCTTTGAGCGGTTAGTTCAGTTCGTAACCGGAATGGGAAATATCCGCGACGTAATTCCTTTCCCAAGAACTCCGGGAAATGCTGAGTTTTAAAAATACATAGAATGACCAATGTTCAATATCCAAGTTTAAACGTCAATATCTGAACAATGAAAACAAGGGCTTACGATTTAGAAGAACGGTTAATCAATTTTGCCTTGATGGCTTTAGAGGTTTGTGAGAGCCTGCCAACAAACTATATAGGCTAACACTTAGGAAAGCAATTGACACGATCAGGTACTTCGCCCGCGTTGAATTACGGCGAAGCCCAAGCTGCTGAATCGAAAAAGGATTTTATTCACAAAATGGGTATCGTCCTAAAAGAGCTTTGAGAGTCAAAAGTTTGTTTGATTCTTCTATTAAGAAAGGGATACACTAATCGGGAAGATGTACTCGTTGAAACGAAGGAGTTGGTGGCGATATTTGGCAAAAGTATTGATACGGCTAAACGTTCATTAAAAGGTTAATATCAGCGAAATACCACTTGGTTATTGAATATTTGAAATTGGCCATTGAACATTTCTAAACCTTATATCCGTGTTCCCAAAAATCGTGTATAGTCTTGTTATTGAACTATATAAACTCCTGACGCACATTGCTTCGGCTTTCAATAAAAAAGCAAAGCAGCGAATAGTTGGTTTAAAAAATAATAGGGTAATTGTAGATAAAATTCTTAAAGAAAAGAGCAATACTAAAAACTGGCAATTGGCTTGGTTTCACGCCGCCTCGCTTGGTGAATTTGAACAAGCCCGTCCGGTTTTAGAGCAATTCAAGCAGGATTACCCCACGCATAAAATACTCGTGACGTTCTTTTCACCCTCGGGTTTTGAGATCAGAAAGAACTACCCTTTAGCTGATTTTATCCTTTACCTTCCTTTTGATATTCAATCTGACGTTGAAGAATTTATTAATATTGTTCAACCAACAATTGTATTCTGGGTGAAGTACGAATACTGGCGAAATTTTCTGCGAACGATTTCTAATAACAATATTTCCGTGTATCTCTTTTCTGCAATATTTCGGGAGAATCAATCATTTTTTAAATGGTACGGCTCATCTTTTGTGCAACCGTTACGGTACTTCTCGCAGTTGTTTGTACAAGACAGTAACTCAAAACATTTACTCAATTCTATTGGCATTCAGAACGTTGCCGTAGCTGGAGATACCCGATTTGACCGAGTTGCGGATACGCTAAAAAGTGTTCGGGAAATTGAAACCGTAAAGCGTTTTAAGGCGAATAGCAAACTGTTAGTTGTAGGAAGTGCGTGGGAAGAAGACTTAGCGTGTATTTCGACCCCAATTTTACGTGATGTCAAGGTAATAATTGCTCCGCACGAATTATACGAAGAGCAGATCGAACGTTGGAAAACGCAGCTTAAAGGAGTTCGATATTCAGAGGTCAAGGATCATACTGATTTATCAGAATTTGATACGCTGATAATTGACAATATAGGGTTGTTATCTTCTATTTACCAATACGCTGATTTTGCATTTATTGGTGGTGGATTTGGAAAAGGATTGCATAATATTTTGGAAGCTGCTACTTTCGGGATGCCGATATTTTTTGGGGATAAAAACTACAAAAAGTTCAAAGAAGCGGCTGATTTAATCAACTTGGAAGGAGCATTTGTGGTTAATAATTCAGAAGACTTTCAAGTAAAATTTGCGGCTCAATTAGTTGATAATAAATTAGCTACGAAAATAACAAGTGATTATGTCCAGAGTAAAACGGGAGCGACCCGAATGATTTTGAAATGGATTCAGAAAAGTGCGAAATAGGTAACTATATGAAATTGATGTTCACCCTTTTATTATTTTTGACTTTTGGTGCTTTGAAGGCACAGAAGGCTAAAATATTAGCGGGAGATAAGGTTGAGTACGACAAGATGAGTAAGTAAGAACTTGCAAAAACCGACGCAGAGCTTTCACGAAATATGGATTTAGTCCTTGGTTTTGGGCTGAAAATTAAAGTTGTAAAAGTAGAGCAAAAGGTAAAATCAAAAGACGCAGATAAAGAGAGAAATGCTGTCCGTTTTCAAATTGGTTTAAAACTTCCTCGTTTCATAAATACCGACCCGCCTGATAAAGTCTTTAAAATTGGCTGGGATTTTGGAGTTGCAAAATGATTAAAACTTGTACCGAATCTGCACCCGAACATCTGTGCGGTGCGGAACTCCCAACGCATTATTCCCGCTGCCAATTTCTACTCCGTCAAACCTCTGAGTTTGGGAAACTCTTGCCCATAAATCAATTTTACGGGAAATACTTAGCCGACTCACCAAATAGAACCGCATTCCTTTACCAAAGTAAGCCGGAAACGAAACGGCGTAAAGTACGTCGTTTTCGTAAGCGTAAACCCGTGAGTTGAAATCATCGGTGTTGAAATAAGCAATTCGGCCTTTCAGTTGAAGTTTACCGATTGTTCCTTCAATATCCTGCATAATTGCAAAACCGTTGGACACAGAATAATTCACGAAACTGTATCGATTATATTGAATCCTGCTTTGTAGTTTAAATTTACGACTCGGCGTAAAGTCAAAATTGACCAACGTATTTTGCCGCTTTGTAGTTACCACAATATCCGCTAAGGTATCGTTATTCGGCAGGTTTCGCCCCTTTTGTTCTTCGTGATATTGCATGTAAAACACGTGCCGACGAGTTGGTTTGTAAGTAAACCGGAGTAGATAGTCAAATCCGCCCGACGGAGCATCGACCAGATACCGCAACCACGGGAAAGTGAAATGATCGTAGAATGCACTGAATGTGATGGAGCGTTTCGGAGAATATTTGAATCCAGTATAAACTCCCCGTTCGTTAATGGTTCGGCTGCCTTCACCAAAAGCATTCGAATAAAAACTGTGAAAATTCGGATCGTAACTGCGAAGGTTTAGTGACCATTCTACCTGCGGGCTAAGTGATGCTACCACGCCGCCAACAGCTCCGATTCCGCCACTTGCCGAACGGGCAACTTCTCCGAAAAAGTTAAAATTCTGCCAACCGTAGTTTCCGTTAATTCCTACGATAGAATTTGTCTTGCCAGTAAACTCAAAACGGTTATAAAGTTGCTCCCGCCGTTGAAATGATTTATCAAATGAAGTGTTCAGAAATGAAACTCCAACGTGTCCGTTCTTGATTTTGTAAGTGGCGTTAAGACCAATATTTTGCTCATTTAAAGCTCCTTTCTTTTCGATTTCATTTTCTGTTCGGTGGAAACCGTTGGTTAATAGTGAACTGAAGATTTCTTCTCTTTCAAGCAGTTCGTCAGATTCGTTAAACGCTACGCTACCGTCTCGCTTATTTCGGGCAATCATTGCGGTCAGCTCAATTTTTCCTAAATCAAAAGTAGCTGCTCCACCTCTAAAAAATCCGCCTTCTACCACAGAGTTATAGGTTCGTAAACCCACGTTGCTTCTTCTTGTGGTGTAAATCGGTTCGCCACCTTTTCCGATAAAATAACCCGCTGCAAGTACTAACCCTTGTCCGAAACTTGCTTGATAATCGCCCAAAATGAGATTTTTGATTCGTCCTTTGTTTTGAAGTTGGGCGTGAAAAATGGCGTAATCGAAGAAATTAGTCTCTCCCGCATCTTTTTCGGCAATAAACCCAAAACTGAAATCTTTCGGATGCTGCATTCGGTAGCGAGTGTAAAACCTTTGCGGACTTCCCAAGTACTTTTCTTCGGTAAAACCACGGGAAGGTTCCAAGGTTTGATCCGCCCGGAATGTTAGCGAATGATCCGTGGTTCTTTTGAAAATAGTCGCTAAATCGTTGGTCGAAATTTGACTGGAAATGGTGAGGAACGGTGCAATTGTTCGGATAAAATTTATGTCGAAGTCGGGGACGGCTTGCAGCTCGTAAAGGGTCAGCAAACTGCCGTTTTCTCTACGGTAATCTATGAGGTTATTCACTTGTAATTCTGAAAATAGGAAAAGGCTTCGTAGGTCTTCGGCGTCCGCTTTATTTAAATCAAGCGGCGATTGGTACAGCTGGTAGAGGTTCTCGTACAAATCTTCGTAATTAATGTCACTTTGTTGCGTAGAGACAATCTTTTGAATAAACTCATCCAGGTTTATATTTTGCTCGGGATACGCCTGTCCGAAAGCTTTTGATAAGCTGAACGTAAAAATAGCGAAAAGGAGAATTTTGCGGAAGTTTCCTTTCTTACCCACGTTTTCCTCCTTTTCTTTTTAGAGCCGTACCTACGGTAAGGTGATGCGAAAGCCCAAGAATGTTAGACGTATTCACAGCATAGTCAAATTGCAGATTCCTCAACCGCATTCCAGTTCCGAAATGAAAAGTATTTGTCAACGAATTTATTCCGCTTCGGACAAAAAACGATTTGCGGATTTCGTATTCAATTCCTGCTTTGATATTTAGTTTGTAAAACGTACTTTTTTCGGCTTCGGCGTTTAACGAAATTTGCTCGGATGGTTGGTACGAAAAGCCGAGCCGCAGCACCGTTGGGATGTTTTGCGAAGCGAATAACTTTGCTCCCGTGAGATTATACGCATGAAAACCAATGCGGAAATTATCCCGAATATCTGCCATTACACCAAATTCACTGAGTATCGTACTCTTTGCCGTCAAATCTTGCACGGCGGCTTGTAAATAACTGATTTTTAGCCCTAAAGAAACTCTTCCTTGCTGTCTCGAAAAGGCGATTCCGCCTTTTACTTCGTTGTATAATTCATCGCCAAATTGCTCAAAACCTACGCCAAAATTTACGGCTTTTGTTTTTATTACCGCCCCAACTCCGGCGTTTCCCAATCCGGGAATATCAAATCTGCTGTGGTAAGAAGCAAAGGCGTGCGTACTTTCGGTGTAGGCTAATCCCGCTGGATTATAGAAAAAGCTCTGCTCGTGCGGCATTGCCACCACAGCATTTCCCATTCCCCAGCTTCGGGCACCAATCGGAAATGGATCGTTGCTGAAAGCCTTGAAAATGAATAATTGTAAAATAAGAAGGGGTAATAGTTTCTGCAAACGGCACGAATTAAGTACCAAATATTCTTATTCTATCGTAAAGATGCAATCAATCGGAGTTATTCTTTGAGCATACTTACAATCTTATTTCGCCAAGATGCTTGTGCCATCTGATTAATTCCGTGTCCCGTTTCGTCGTCGTACATCTTTTGAAGGCGGTTCATCTCACGGTACGCTTCAAGGTATTCGTACTGAACTCTGCTTTGCAAATCTTCGGGCGTTAGTTCGTTGATTTGTTCCACGCTTTTCACGTAGCGGTTCATCGCAATTTTGGCAATATCGAAGTGCAAACGCTCGTGTTCGAGCGAATAATTGCTCAGGTTGGAATTGCGTACCCAAGACATTCCCTGCACCATATAAACTTTGGGCGTGAAATATGCTTTCAAAATCTGATTCTCGATGCTCATTTCAAGATCGAAAGCAATATTCGCAAAAATCGCGGCGTCGTAACGGTTACTGCCAACTGGTTTTCCACTGAAGTCTTTCCAATTTATCGGGCGGCTACCGTAGTAAATAGTATCGTTTACGTTCAGATTATACGGCGGTTTAATCATCACTTCCGAGCTTTTTACGAAAGCTTCGTGATAGGAGAGGTTCAGGTTCTTCCAATCCGAAAAGTATTTTAGATTGTCCCCAAAAGCTTTGGCGATAAGATTTTCAAAATTACTTGGAGTAGCCGAACCGAACGTCCGTTGATACAATGCTTTAGACGTTTTACTTATCAGAAATACATCGCCGTAATTCTCTTTGCTGAGGTAAGAAATAGTGAGAGATATTTCGCCTTTTACGCTTCCGTTCGACTTACGCTCTATCAGTTGGAGATTTTTTATTACGAGTAAAACAGTGTCCGTACTTGTATTTTGTGGTGTATTCTTCTTTAACAAATCTGTAAAGTACCTATCCGCGGAGTTGTTTATTTTTATAAACTTAGTGTTTTGTTGATCTGCCAAGAAAACGCTACCAATATTCTTGGTTTGAAAGCTATCAATAATTGAAGCTATCTGGAAGTTGCTCGTTTCGTATTGCATAATCTTTTTTGTCGCCTCAAGCACTAACTGTGACTTTGCCGCAAGCGGAATTAGGAGTACAAACAATAAGTATTTCATCAAAGAATATTTTCTCAAGCTTTATTTACGAATTTAGAACAAATAAATTCGCTAAAAAAAGAAAGCCGTCGAACTATATGTCCTGCGGCTTTCCTCAAATGAATATGTTTTAATTAACGGGCAATTGTCAGAAAACTAATTTTCTGACGTCCGTCTTTAAGTCTGAGCGAGTAATAGTAAGTTCCGTCTGGTAAACCCATATTTGAATTTGTTAGTAGACCATTATTGGGTTTTCCATCCCAATTATTCAGGTACTTTTCGGCATCATAAACCACGTGCCCGTAACGGTTATAAACCCTTAATGAAGCCTCGGTTTCGCCCAGGTTTTTGATTTGGAAAACATCATTTACTTTGTCTCCGTTTGGTGAAAACCCACCCGGAATTCCTAACTCGTCTAAGCTATCGTTTGGCTCCGCTGAAACTATTGCGGCTCCGGTATCCGTACTTTGCACGGTTTGGTTTGAAGTTACTTCAGGTTGTGCAGCGTTCGGATCACTTGCCGGAACTGCCGTTTCTACAACTTCAGGGGTAGTTCCCTGATTATTGCTTTCAATTTTATTCACTGTTATTTCTACTGCATTACTTACACAAGTGCCGCCTTTACTTCGCTCAACCACGTAATACGTTCCGACCTCTGAGATTTTAGTCGGGTCAGAAATCTTTGCGGTGGTTAAATCGTCTGTCAGACGAAATTCATACACACCATCAGAAGTCATCGTTTTCCCAAGGGCGGTGGTTAAATCCACGTTTTGCGGATTGTCTGTATTTATCGTAAATGTTTTCGAAACCGTCGGTTCGTCAATTTTCGTGATAAATGCCAACTGCAAACGATTGGACTCATTGCCGAGGCATTCTAAAAACTGACATCTTGCTGTGTAAAAAACATTATTTCCGCCTTCGGTGACTTCAACGGATGTACCGCGTTTGATTTCTTCGGTTGTGGAAACTTCGCCTAAAAGTAGCTTGTGTTTGTACCAAACGTAGGTTCCGGCGGTACAACCATCCGCTTTCATAATTACCGATTCGCCGTTGCAACTGTATTTCCACGTAATGCTTGGGTTCAATTCACTTTTATCTTCATACACAATGATTGCTCTCGAAATCGGTTCTGCGGAGCAGTTATTAGAGTTGGTACAAATTGCGGTGTAAGTAGTCGTTTTATCCGGTGATACTTTAATATCTCGTCCCGTTTCTCCGTTTGACCAATTTACCGTACCCACACATCCGAATGTCTTGATGCGAGTTGAACGTCCTTTCTTTATTTCGTCATCGTTACACATTAAGTAAGGCGTCTGTGGTTTAGGCATTGCTTCTACATTCAGCGTAATTTCGTAACTAAAAAGTAAATTTTCACCTTCCATACAAACTGCCGTGAATGAAGTGTTTGCACTCACCGAATCAACGATGCTCAAGCCTTGCATTCCGTTTGACCAAACCACGGCTTTATCGCATCCGGTTGCGGTCAATCTGACCGGTTCACCCGCACAAACTTTGGCATCGCTCTGTGTTAAAGAACGGATTTGTGCTGTTAGGCTAAATGAAGAAGTAAGAAATAATAATAGAAAGTAGAGATTTTTAACGGGCATATGTGATACTTTATTGATTCTTTACCGTCCAAAATCATGCCATGCGTACATGATTAGTACCATTAATTTTTGTTGAATTTTGAGCATTACGAATGGTCATAACTTCATTAATTGGTTATCAATATTTAATCAGCTAATTTCGTTATCCGGTAAATTTCTATACACTGTAAAGTTACTAAGTGAAAAAACTGCTACCACTTCTTTTATTTTTACTCGCTACTCCTGCTTTTTCTCAAAAAATACTTTGGGCAAATGAATTGCTCGGTTTCTCTTCCGAAGAGCGGGATATGTATTATAGCCCCAAGTTTCGGGCAATACAAATTTTAGGGAAACCTAATGTACTGCCTACCGGCATCATGACACCTTGTGCCTGGGCACCAAGCGGGGCAAATATTGGTACAGATTGGATATCTGTGGGGTTTGTGGAAGGTATGAAAATCAAGCAAGTTGCAGTTTGTGAAAACTTCAATCCCGGTGGGATTTCGCAGGTTTTTGGAATTAATAGTGATGGCGAAGAGATTTTAATTTACGAAAACTCAGAAGCTCCTACGAAGGAAGATGGGCGAATCTGGAGCATTATCATTCCCGAAACTACGTTTGAAGTTTTTGGTATAAAATTAATGATCGACCACACGCAGAAAAGAGGGCAAAAGCACATTGATGCAATCGCTATTTCTGATAGTGAGGAACCGATTCAGGTGTTGTTAAATACCATAGATTGGGGCGAGGAAAAAGTAGTACTTGAAAGTTTGGGCTACGCCATAAATTCTGAATACGGAGAAGTAGCTCCCATAATTTCTCCCGATGGAAAAGAGCTGTATTTTACCCGGATAAATCACCCTGATAACATTCATCGGAAGGATGATAAAATTATAAAACAGGATATTTGGCATACTCAAAAAAGGGGAAAAACCTGGAATGCTCCACAAAATTTGGGAACTCCGCTCAACGACGAAGAAGATAACGCCGTAACCTGTATTTCTGCTGATGGGAAAACACTTTTTGTTTTAAACGCTTACAGCAAAACGGGTAAGACGAAAGTTGGGTTGTCAAAATCAAGACGTACAATAAACGGGTGGAGTTATCCCGAAAAAATATTAATTGACGATTTTCAGGCGTTGTCCCACGATGAAATAGTAGATGGCACTAAAATAGAAAAAACGTACACAGAGTTCAGTATAACGCCTGATGAAAAAGTGATTGTTATGGGTTTGAAACGTAGCCAAACTTATGGTGAACGTGATATTTACGCCTCGTTTCGTCAATCAAACGGTTCTTATTCCCGCCCCCGAAGTCTCGGTCCGGTGATAAATACCGCCGATATGGAAGGTTCGCCATTTTTAGCAGCCGATACTAAAACGCTCTATTTTATGTCAAAAGGACATTTGGGGTACGGAAACGGCGATATTTTTGTGTCTAAACGTTTAGATGATACTTGGACGAACTGGTCTGAACCTTTGAATTTAGGGCCGCCTATTAACACTTCTGAATGGAACGGATACATTAATGTTCCGGCGGCGAGCGATTACGGTTTCGTGAGTTCAAAACGCAGCAAAAACGAGAGTCACGATATTTATCGCGTGACTATGCCGCCTCAATTACGACCCGAACCGCTGGCGGTGGTAACCGGAAGACCTACCAATTTGATGACAAAAAAAACGATACCCGCCGAAATAACTTTGCGTTCTGTAAATGGAGACTCGGTGAATACTGTTTCAATAGATTTAACATTTGACCCCGAAGAAGACGGAGAATACAAATTTATCCTTCCAATTGGGCAGGACTATGTGTTTACTGCAAAACAAAGAGGGTACATCGGAATTGTGGATTCATTGATTCTGCGACGGGAAAAAGGATACCGTGAAATCCGGTTTGACTTATCCATGACCGAAATTAAAGCGGGGCAGAAGATGATTTTGAACCAATTATTTTTCGAGCGGGCGAAATACGAAATTAAAGAAGAATCTTTTGACGAGCTCAAGCGGATAATCAACCTGATGAAAGAATATCCGAGTATGGAAGTCATGCTGGAAGGACACACGGATAATCAAGGAGACTTGTTGAAAAATGTGCAGTTGGCAAAGAATCGGGTAGAAGCAGTCAAAAGTTATTTAATGGAAAAGGGCGGCATAGAATCTGCACGAATATCCGTAAAATCCTGGGGCCCTACGCGTCCAATCTCAAGCAACGCTTCGGAAGGAACTCGCAAAAAAAACCGTCGGGTAGAATTCACGATTGTTAAATTGTGACTACTTTTGACCAAATCACCTATCAAAAAATGTTAGTTAAACTATTGTTGGTTGTTCCTTGCTATAATGAAGAAGCTGTTCTACCCATTACTTATCCGCAATTTTTAGATTTCCTGCGTTCGCAAATAACAATCGGAGCAATTTCCGATGATTCAATGGTTTGCTTCGTAGATGACGGCAGCCGCGATAAAACCTGGGAATTAATTCAGGAATACTCCGCTGTTGATAATCAGGTTATGGGAGTGAAGTTGTCACGAAACTGCGGTCACCAAAATGCCATCTTGGCGGGACTTCTCGAAAATAAAGATAATTTTGACTGCTACGTAACCATTGATGCTGACTTACAGGATAATGTCAACGCCGTAGCTGATATGATTGCGGCGTACAAAGAGGGTGCTGCGGTAGTTTACGGAGTCCGAAACGACCGTACGAGCGATTCTTGGTTTAAACGAACCACCGCTGAAGGTTTCTATAAAATGATGCAAAAAATGGGCGTTCCCGTAATATTTAATCACGCTGATTTCCGGCTAATCGATAACCGGGTTTTAAACGAACTGGAAGGATACAAAGAAGTTAATTTATTTATCCGGGGTATTATTCCCACAATTGGTTTCAAAAGTAAGCAGGTTTTTTATAAACGGCTGGAACGCGAAGCGGGTGAATCGAAATATCCGCTTGGTAAAATGATTATATTTGCCTGGAACGGCGTTACCTCTTTCTCAACTTTCCCGATGCGGGTGGTATTGTGGTTCGGTGTGCTGAATTTCTTTGTGGCGTTAAGCATCGGAATGTACGTTGTTGTCAGTAAAATGTTTGGTATTACCGTAGCGGGCTGGACTTCTATCGTCCTTCCAATGGCATTTTTTAGTGGTTCAAATATGATTGCGATTGGTCTTATCGGTGAATATATCGGCAAGATTTATCAGGAAGTAAAACAACGTCCTCGTTACATTATTGAAGAACATCTAAATGAAGTTTAGTACTTTTTCATTCGCAGAAAATAAAAGACTGACCTCGGCTTTGTTGATTTTGTTGCTGTTTGTAGCGGCGTGCCTTCGGTTTTACAAAATTGGCGATCACGGTTTAGCGGGCGATGAGAAATATTCCATGTACGTTTCACAATTCGTAGTTATTGAAGGTGGAAAAGAACCGAATAGCATCCGGAATGCTCGTTATTTCACGCCAGAACAATTTTGGGACGACGTAAAGCCGTATCATTTTTTCGAGTCAATTGCCCGATTAGATACTGGAAACGGTGCTTTTTACACGCTTTCGTTACGTTTATGGATGAACGTTTTTGGCAAATCTGACGCCGCCGCCCGAAGCCTTTCTGCTGTTTTCAACTTAGCAACCATCTTATTGCTGTTTTACTTCGTTCGGGATTTTTTCAAAAATACTTCATTAGCTTTATTAGTAACTTTTCTGAGTGTCATTTCACCATTCTTTATTGTGTTTTCGCAAGTGGCAAGAAATTATGCCATGTTATTCTTCTTCTCTCTCGCTGCAACGCATCTCTTGCTCAAAGTAGTCGAATATTTTCGGTCAGGCAAGTCGATAGTTTTACCGGGAATACTTTATGGAATTTGTAGTTTAATCTGTCTGTTGTGTCATATCTCAACGGCGGTGCTTTTCGTTGCCCACGGATTATTCATTTTGTCATATTTCAGAAAGCCAAAACTCATAATTATGCTTTTAGTGAGTGCGTTGATTCCCGTAATTGGAATGACGCTTTGGCTAACGAGTGAAGGCGGTAAATGGATGCTTGAGTACGTAGCAAACAGCGTCAAAACGTATAACTATTTAGCGAAAAATAATCCCGAAGAATTTCTGAAAGTGGCGACGCCCGTTAATGTTTTCGAGCAAATGCAGTACGTAACTTCATGTTTGTTCATTTCTGCCGAAGGGCTTTACCGTGAATTGATAGGAACGAAGAATTTTTTATTCGCACTAATTGCCGGAATTGGATTGATTGTTAGCGATTTATTCGTGAAATCAACCCGAGTACAATTAATCATTTCTGTTTGTACTCTTACGGGAGCATACTTCTTGTTTTCGGTGAATGGGTGGATGTTCCTCATTTTAACTGGAAATGTCTTTCTGCTTTATTTATTGTTTAAAACTACAGTAAAAGGCAACGGCTATTCTGAACTAAAACCGCTACAACTGATCACTTTTATTGTTGTTGTCGGGTTAGTATCTCTTGTTGCTTTTGCGTTTACGGATGGAAATACATTTAGGTTAATGCCTCGCTATGTGGGTTACCTTTACGCATTTGCCCTTATTTTGGTAGCAATAGCTGCGTATTTCCTTTTCCAGAATCGGGTGATTAATTATTGGTGGCTACTAGTTATTGGTTGTTTCCAGTTGGTTTCAATCACCTCGCTGGTGCGTGAAATATATCAAGATATAGCTCCCCGTTATTTCATGCAATTTTACGAAGTAAGGAATGAGAATCCCTATTATTCGGTCGCGAATACGATTGTTGATAAAACGATAAAAAGCGACACAATCGTTTACCCTTCATTTTCGCAAAACTTGTATGGCGGTAAAGATGAGGCCGCTTATTCGATTGCGGATGCTCAGCTAATAAACATTTACTTACCGAAAAAGTCCGAAATTACCCAAAGAATTGATAGAAGTGAGCCGAATAAAGTAATTTTGAAACATGCCGACGGAACTTCAGAGATACTGTTTGATTTCGAAGGCACGAAATACCGTTACTAATTCGGTAGATGCCTGAATTTAATGAATACCACTTTTAAAAAAATATTGGCAGTTTGTCTGGGAGTAAGCCCTTTGTTACTCATGGCTTATCTATTTGATAAATACGCCGTGAATATCCCGCATTGGGATGACCACGCTCTCAAAGGATTTATCTTAAACCTTGACTTTGCTAAAAGCTTCTCGGAAAAATTGAATCTTTTCTTCGCTTTTCACAATGAACATCGGATAGTATTTACCCGTTTTGTGACTTGGCTGATTGTTAAGTTCAACGGTACCATAGATTACCGGATTATGATGATTGTGGGCAACTCGGCCATTATTGGAATCTGGGTTTATTTCATATCATGCGTCAATAAATACCGGCTTTCTGCTTGGTATATCGCCATATCAGGTTGGTTATTATTTTCGCTGGCAACGTCAGAAATTTTATTCTGGGGTATGGCATCCGTTCAAAATTTCTGGGTTATCTTCTGGTCACTAACAACATTCTATTTACTGGTTTACGGTGAAATAGCGGATATGAGAAACCCGTTTGTAAACCGCAGCGTAGTACTTCTGAAAAGTCGACCAATCAATCGATTGATGTTTTATACGGCTATTCTCACTGCTTTATTAGCTTTGTTTACTAGTGGAAATGGTGTGTTAGTTCCGTTTATCGGTTTGTTTATTTTACTCTTGCAAAAGCGGTTTATCAGTTCACTTTACTGGTCGCTGAGTGTAGGATTAGCAACAATGATTCATCTGCTCACCACAAAAGCCCGTCCTGACGAAGTGAACGACGTTTCTGAAGTTACGTTCAATCATGTTTTGTCAGGAGCAACTACATTGGCTGGAGCTATTTTTGACACGGATTGGGCGTATCCCGATTTAAGGTTTAAAGTTGCTCAGGGAATTGGCGGGATTTTAATCATAATCAGTATTGTCCTTTTCTCCAGAAGAATTTTTATTGATTATGCCTTGAGATTAAACCCGTACGTTTTGACGAAACGAAAGACGGACTTGTTTATGTCTGCCACAATATTATTTGTGGGTGGAACAATGGGCGGAATCATATTTAGTCGTTTGGGGCTTGGAATGAACGTTTTTCTGACGGGCAAGTACAAAATTTACAGTATCCTGTTGTTGATTGTTTGTACGTTATATTTAGGAAGATTGTTAGTAAAGAAATACCGTAAGATCGGATTAATGGCGGCGGTGCTGCTAAGTATTGGACTCTGGGTGAATAGTTATTTTAACGATTATCAGTTTGTTCAGAATCAATATATGCAACGCCGGGTGGATTTGGCAAACTGGAAGAAGGAAGCCCGCACTAATAATGTTGAGTTAGCTGATTATCCTTATAAAGCACCGGAAGTAAACCTTTTTGACAACGTTAATTTTGAGAATTACGCAATTTCTGATTCGTTGATTGATGATATTAAAATATTTGGAGACGAAGTTACTTTCTATGAGAATGAGTTAGAAGCTGTCAATCAGCAAGTTTACTTTATTCTCAAATCCGACACGAAGACTTATTACTTTTCCACGAAGCCACAACGGAATAATTCCCGCATCGGGATTTTTAGAAATTATTTTCAAAACGGATTTACCGTAAACGTTTCGAGATTTGACGTAGATACTGACTTTTATCAGGTTTACGTGATGATTCGTAACAAGGATCAGCAGGTTTTAATTACAAACAAAAAACTAATCAGGATTGACGGTTTGCTACGTAACGTGGTTAAAACGAACTGGTAAAATATGAAGAAAGGATACATTCCTGCCCTTGACGGCTTACGCTTTTTAGCGGTAGCTTTGGTATTAGTTGATCATTGGTCTGGCGATGCGATGCCCTTTCAGGCGAGCTACTTGGGGGTTTGCTTGTTTTTCGTGTTAAGTGGGTTTCTGATTACCCGCATCTTATTAAACGCTAAACAGCGGGATGAAAAATTAGAAAGAAATCACAGTTTCTCTCTCAAGCAATTCTATATTCGGCGTACTATCCGGATTTTTCCTGTCTATTATTTAACGCTCGGTATTCTGTATATACTGAACGTTGAACCCGTCCGGGATAAGATTATTTGGTTGCTAACTTACAACACAAACAATTACATCGCTATTTACGAGCGTTGGCTCGGTAGCGTGGATCACCTGTGGTCTTTAGCAGTGGAGGAGCAATTTTACTTGTTTTTTCCCTTCCTGATTTTATTCCTTGGTTGGAAAAATCTTAGCAAGATGCTTTACCTATGCATCATTCTTTCGGTTGGTCTGCGGTTATTTTTCTACCTGCGGGGTGACGAATGGGTACGACCTTATGTACTCGTCTTTACGTGTTTAGATGCCTTCGGAATCGGCGGATTGTTTGCTTATTACGTTTGGCAGGGCAAACAAAGAGTAATCGAATTTTTTGGTGGCTGGCTATCAATCGGCATGAGTTTGGTTGCTTATATTTTAATAGTGATTTGGTCTAAATCTTACGGAGAGGGCCATAATTTCGTTACAGATGTACTGCTCAGGCTTTTTGAGTCGCTACTTTCCATTTCTATAATTGGTAAAATTGTGGTAAACGAATACCAACAAACCGCGAACTGGCTCACCCGATTACTTTCGAGTGCAGTATTGGTATACATTGGTAAGATCAGTTACGGTATTTATATTTACCATAATTTCGTGTACAACTTTTACCACACGCCAGATTCCAGCTTTATTTCAAGAGCACTGAATAAACTACAATCTGTTGTTTCAGAACCAGTTTTATTTCAAATCACGAAAATTTGCTTCTTATCTGCCATCACGATTATTATGGCGAGTTTTTCTTGGTTTTTGATTGAAAAACCAATAAATAAATTCAAAGAACGATTCGGGTACTAATTTTGTATTCCCTCTATCTTTACCATTCCTAAGACAATCTTTCTATTTATGAACGCTTTCTATTTACCACTTCTCTATTGGTCACTATTTACAGTCGGTGGTTACATGCTCGGCTTTTTGTTGAAAAAGTATATTTTACCTCGACTTAGTAATGCCTCAAAGCACACCACGATGATTTTTGACGATGCGATAGTCTTGGGAATGCAACGGGTTGTAATCCTCTTTTTTACGCTCACCGGTTTCAGCTTTGGTTACGCATTTACAAATATTTTTGCGGAGCAACGCGGACAAATTGGCCAGGGAATAGTAGTTTGCTTTATCATTTTGATTACGTGGGCAGCTATTATCATTATTGATGAAATCGCCCATTTTCAAATGAACAAGATTGGTAAAAGCTTACCTAAATCTTCCATTTTACTCAACATGATTAATGTAGTCCTCGCATTGATTGGTTTTTTGTTTATTCTTCAATACTTAGGTATTTCTATTCTTCCTGCATTAACGGCACTCGGAGTGGGAGGTTTGGCGGTAGCGTTGGCGTTACAAGATACACTTTCGAATCTTTTTGCCGGATTGCAATTGGTAGCGTCAAAAAAAATAAAAGTGGGAGATTACCTTGTTTTGTCAGCCAGTGAAGAGGGTGTTTTGGAGGATATTTCGTGGCGGAATTCCACGATTCGAACGCTCAGTAACCACCTGATTATTATACCCAATAGCACACTTGCAAGCAGCATCGTGAAGAATTTCGCATTGCCCGATACCGAAAACTCCATCTTAATTCCTGTTGGGGTAGCGTACGACAGCGATTTAGCACACGTGGAAAAAGTGACCACTGAAGTGGCAAAAATGATTCAGGAAACAATAGAAGGTGCCACTCGCGAACACCAACCTGTTACTCGGTATAATCTCTTTGCCGACAGCAGCATAAATTTCAACGTTATCTTACGGGGGGATAGTTTTACGAGCCAGTTTTTGATGCGGCACGAATTCATAAAAGCACTGCACAAACGCTACGAGCAGGAAGGAATAGAAATTCCGTTCCCAATCAGAACGCTTTATCACAAAAATAGCATAGAAGGTGAAAATAGTAAATCAGTTGACTGATTTACTATTTATCAAGTATAATAAACTCGACCCGGCGGTTATTGCTTCGGTTTTCTTCTGTGTCATTTCGGGTGGTGGGAGCGGAGTCGCCCATGCCTTTGAATTTAATGCGTTTACCGTCAATTCCTTGTCCGATTAAATACTGTCGAACTTCAAAAGCACGGCGGACGGACAGTTTTTTATTCAATCTGGAATCGCCTTGATTATCGGTATGACCAACAACCTGAATTCTCATTTTTGCGTTGTCCCGCATCATTGAAACTAAACCTTCAAGCTGTTCGTACGATTCTGGTAAAATGGACGATTGACCCAAATCAAAGTATACTTTATTCAAGCGAAAAGTATTTTCGTTAATTGGTACGGGCGAAGTACTTTCTTCGGCTTCAATTACCGTTTCGATTTCTTCTTCCACGATTTTCTCTTCAATCATCGGCGGAACTTCGCTCGTCATTGGTAGAGGAGTCAGGTAAAAATCACGGGTAAATGTCTTGTTAGATTTTAGAAAAGATAAATCAAAAGATTCTTCGCTGGATTCATAACCCGCAGCTGATACGGTGTATAGATAGTCATCAGGAGATATGATGAATTCGTACTTTCCTGATTTTGAAGTAACTACAGAATCAAATTTTACGTTGGAGTCTTTCGCAACGCAAACTATTTTTGCGGCTACTGGTTCGTTGGTTTCCGAGTCCAATACCTTTCCCCCCAAACTTATAATAATCTCTGGCTTTTCTTCTGCAACAATTTCTGGCTGCGGAGCAATGGTTTTAACCGATTCCTCGCCTGGGTTATTTACTTCCACACCGTAGAAATTCCAGTAACTTACTCCACCTGACTTGGCACTTTCGCCCTCAATAATATCAACGATTTCAATGCCGGGGGCAAGCTTCTCAAAGTAAATTTTGAAGTAGTACCGTTTATCGGCTTCAACAATAATACTTTCTGGTGATACAGGAATAGAACTTGCTTTCACAAACTTGAATCGCTGACCGTTTTTACTTAGTAAATACGAGTTTGGCTGAAAGCTGATGGTATTACCACCCTGCGTAAAGTTCCTCGCCATTTTATCAAGAACATAACGTCGGGTGTTAGAATCTAAGCGGTCAATTTGCTTTTTCTCTTCGGGATTTTGTCGAAAATACTCTTCCATTTGTTCTTGCAGCGACTTGCTGACGTATTTCATCGAAACGACGGTGTAATTATCATCAATCAGAATTTTATTAACGTACGTATCGTACGAACTTTTGCGGGAAACTTTTGGGTCCATCGTAATTTGTGCAATCAATGATTGACAAACTAAAAGTATAGAGAAGAGTGAAGTGAATCTTTTCATGATTTATAAGGGTATTTCTTAAAACTCGATAATTAAAAAACATCTTTGCGTTGGCATTTAGTTTTTAAAATCTTGTTAAGAAAAGTTAATTGAATGTTTTGATCAGGTGAAAGTTTGAAATCGGAACGCCGTAGAGTTCGAGGTTTTTTTCCTTCTGAAGTACGAAACCCTTTTTTTCGAAAAATGGCCTTGAAACTGTACTTGCGTGGGTATCAAGTTTGGTTACTCCCATTTCCCGCAAATAGTTTTCCGCTTGATTATAGAGTGTATCCGCAATTCCTTTTCGTTGGAAATCAGGGTGTGTAAATAGTAAATCAACGTAACCTTCGAGCGAAACCGAAACAAAGCCAATAATCTGATTATTAGATTCTGCAATTACAAAGTACTGATTTTCAATACGTTGGAGCCATTTCTCATAATTATCCCGACCTTTTCTGACCCAAGCCCTTTTCTGTTCATCACTGTAAACTTGTGCGTCAATATTT
>JBLHXN010000019.1:0-40582 GCA_047630355.1 Spirosomataceae bacterium
CTATGTATAAACCCTA
The DNA here is from genome assembly GCA_047630355.1 of Spirosomataceae bacterium. GTDB lineage: Bacteria > Bacteroidota > Bacteroidia > Cytophagales > Spirosomataceae > JANQUM01. The sequence goes on from JBLHXN010000019.1 coordinate 17, forward strand.
AAACCACCAACTCAGTACTTGCTCACTGGCACGGGTTACGGTGGTATAGAGCCAACGGTGGTCGGTACGGTGCAATCTTGGCGTAAATAATACCCGTTTCCATTCGCTTCCTTGTGCTTTGTGGCACGTAATAGCGTAGCCGTAGCGGAGTTGCAGGGCGTTCATATACGGATCGTCGTGGGTTTTTTCAGATTCACGATAGGTTCGGTTGTGCTTCATGCGGTCAGCCTTTAAGTTTCGTAATAATTCGCCCTCCACGAAACCCTTTTCGGTTATCAACGAGTTGAGCATTACTTTTGCTTTAATCGTGCGACTTTCAAAAGCCACTTCGACGTCGGTAAATCGCAATCCTGCCCGTTCTTCCACGGCGGTATCAACGCATTTGATAACGCCCATTTCGCCTTTTATAAGTATTTCGGAGCCGTCGTAATGACTTTTATTCAACATAATCACATCGCCTTCCGTAAGGGTGCGGTCGTTTAAAGAAAGAGCTTCGCGGATAGTATTATTCCACTCGTCCACCTGTTCGTTTGACTTTCCAATCAGGATAATACTTCCCAAATCGTGGCGGTTGAAGTGATGTAAATAGAATGTCAAAGCTGCCGAGGAGTTTTTTAACTTTGTAGGTTTTACGGTGTACAAACTTAGATTCGCATCTTTTGCTTGCTTTATTTCGTTGGCGAGACGCAAAACTGGTGACTCCGCAGCTTGCCGCACCACGGTTTTCAAAGTCGCTTGTTGAGCCGATAACCCAAAGATTTCAAATACATCACGAGCGGATAAAGCCACTGAGCGTTGCTCGTTCACTGGAGCGAGTTGATACGTATCACCAATAAAAATCAATTGGCTTTCTGAGTGTCCCTGTTTTAGGAAACGCACTAAGTCATTTAAGATAGCATCCGGGCTTATGAAGTTATCGGAAGTAGTATGTTGAACGCCGAGCATCGAGGCTTCATCAACGATATAAACCGTCCGCAAATCCGCATCATTTTCTTTATGTGAAAGGTAGACGGTGCCATCTGGGGCGGTTTCGGCATTGTAAATGAGGTGATGCACCGTTGAGGCTATTTCGTTGGTTCGGGAACTCAAAACTTTCGCCGCCTTAGCGGTCGGAGCTAAAAGTTCAAAAGGTTTATCGGCAGCTTTCAGGTATTCAACTACGGTTTTCATCATCGTGGTTTTACCCGTTCCGGCAGAACCACGCAATACAAACATTTGACATCCGCTCGGATTTCCCAAAAACTCTTCCATCTCAAATAATGCCTTTGACTGGCAGTCTGTTGGTTGAATTGTAGCAAAATCGAAGATGGATGTCATTGTGTTTGTCATATTGTTTTTGTTAAGTTTTCTCGTTGTTTGTTATGCAAATATGATAGGTTTATTCGGGGAGGGGAAATGTCAACTACAATTTTATTGTAGTTGACTGATGTTTTGATAAATTGCATTTAAATAGGGTCTGTAAATCAATTCAAGTATGCCAAAAAAGGGAGATTCGCTTTTAAAACTGTACCGAATCGTGAAGATTCACCAACTGCTTCGTAGTAATAAAAGCTATTCGGCTGCGGAGTTGGTAGAATATTTATCAGAAATTGACGGAAGCGTGAATGAGCGTAAAATCGGTTTAGATATTCAGTCGTTACGTAATCTGGGTGCTGATATCAAGGGACATCGTTTCGGAGGGTTTTTTTATCAACAACCTTTCTCTCTGCTTAATGCGTTGGAAGGAGTTGACACTGCTGAAATGGACGAAGTGATTTCGTTTATTAGGCAGCTTGCCAAAACGAAAGCCGCTTTTTTTGAATTGGATAAGTTACTGCTTCATTTAGAGCAGCGGGTACGGGCGGAAGGTTACGCCGACAATCCATTTTTAGAATTTGAACGAGTAGAAACAAAGAATATCAATCGTTTGGATGAATTTTACCGATACGTAACTGAAAAAAGAGTTCGGGAAATTGAATATACACCTTTTGATAGCGAACCTGAGACGAAAGTTGTTTTTCCGGTTATTCTGCGGGAATTTAACAACCGCTGGACGCTCATTGCGTTTGATAGAGCAAAGAGTGCTTATCAGAATTTTGCGTTGGATAGAATTGGGAAAGTTCGGTTATCAACCGCGACGTTAGTGGACGGAAACAACTTCGATAGCAAAACCTACTTTAAAGATGTAATTGGTAATACCATCGAATCTGACACCGTAGAACGAATTGTTTTTACCGTTTTCAAGCGACGAGCCTTTTACGTAGAAACAAAGCCGTGGCATCATTCACAGCAAAAAATCGGCGAAGGTGAAGAGTCCATGACATTTGAATTACAAATTAAACCTAATCGTGAGTTTTGGGCAAAAGTGATGGAACACATTGAGGACATTGAAATTAACGAACCCGAAGTGTTACGAATTGAATTTCAGGAACGTGTTCAGAAAATCTACGACAGAATATTTTAACCTCACCTAACCCGCACAAAAACCAAGGCATCTTCATTCGTGCTGAGTTGTAGTTCGTCGTAACGATTATTTTCTGTGCTTTGATCTAAACGATAAGAGGATGCCTTTTGTAAATCGTTTTTGAAAATCCCGTCTGCTTCGTTTTCCCACGGCTTATTTAGCACTTTGAAATCAGTTATGTTGAATGTACCAATTTCCACTTCTTCCGTTGATTCACTGGCTAATTCTGTTTCGTAGTTTGCCGTGATTATTAGATTTCTGACCCGTCCGTTCATGCTATTTGCATTTTCATTGAAAGTCAATTTGTAAATGACATCTTCGGGTTTGAAATCCGGACAAACAAAACAGGAATAATTTGCTAAATGACTGAACGTGCCGACGCAGATCCAGTCGCCCGTTAAAGACGTGTTTACTTCTGGTTTGACGTTTTCTGAATTACACCCAGTAAGAAAGACGAGTAATAGAATTACTTTATATAAAAGTTGAATTTTAACCTTCACAGGTTATAGCTTTTTTTAAAAGACTACGGAAGAACAAGAAAGGTTGTATAAAGTACTTTTAAGTTCAAACGTTTTCTTAAACCAACTCCGTCTCAATAACCGTAGTGGTTTCGAGTGTCCGATGAACCGGACAACGCGAGGAAATTTCTTTTAGCTTTTGCCGTTGTTCATCCGTCAAATCACCGATTAACTCAATCTTCTTACTTATGTGGTCAATTTTAGCATTTTTGCCGTCTCCGGAGGTTTGGCAGTCTTCGGCGTGTTTTTTCTCGTGGCTTAGATAAACGTAAACTTCTTTCAGATTCCACTTTTTGCGTTCGGCGTACATCTTGAGTGTCATTGCCGTGCAGGCTCCAAGTCCGGCGTTCAACAACTCATAAGGCGACGGGCCGTAATCGTCTCCGCCAACACTGCTTGGTTCGTCAGCAATAATAGAATGTTTTTTAGTTTGTATCTGAGTAGTAAAGTTGTCTGAGAAATCAAGGTGAGCTACCACCTGTTCGCCCTTTGTCTCGTTATCTTTTGTCTGCTTTTTGGAAAAGTATCTTTTTACCCATGATCCAATTATATTTCCGGCGTATTCAGAATCTGCTTTTTTACTTAACAGGTGATCTGCTCCGTCAAGTGAAATGAAACTTTTAGGGTGAAAAGCTGCACTGTAAATTTTGGCGGCGTTATCTATCCCCACAATATTATCCTGCGGAGAATGCAGAATGAGGAGTGGTTTACGCATTTTACGCAGAATATCCGTTAATTCACGTTTCTTTAGGTCTTCTATAAACTGCTTTTGAATTCTGAACGGTCGCCCACCAATATTTACCGATGCTTCGCCTTTTTCGAGAATCTCGTCAATTCCCGCCGAGAATAAGTGCTGGACGTGCTGAATATCTGCCGGAGCACCCACGGTAGCCACCGCTTTTATTCCGGGAATTTCAGCAGCTGCTATTAAAGCAGCTGCTCCACCCAAAGAATGCCCAATGAGTAAATCGGGAGATTGGTAGTTATCTGTAATGAATTGATGGACTGCTTTAATATCAGCTACGTTTGCCGAAAAATTAGTGTCCGCAAAATCACCTTCGCTATTACCAAGGCCCGTGAAGTCAAAACGCACTACGCCAAACCCTTGGGTTGTCAACGCCCGGCTAATATTACGAACAGCGGCGAAATCGCTATTACAGGTAAAGCAATGAGCAAATATGGCAAAGTGCTCCGCCTTTTTATCAGCGGGTAATTCTAAACTGGCGGAAAGCTTCTTGTTTCCGTTAGTCGGGATGTCAATGGCGAGAGATTTCATAGTTTGCGTAGATAAGAGGTTGATTACATAAACCTACGAAATTTGGAATATACTCGTTTTAAAGTTCGATTAAATTCAGGTTAGTAATTCGACTAAAGTGTTTTGTGTTTAAAGTTGCATCGGAGTAATTATTTTCTCGTGCTGAGGCGGTAATGACAATGTCTGTAAACTCTATCAACTGTTTTGCCTGCTTTAATTCGTGATTTTATCTGCTTCGTCAGAAATATTTCTATCAAAAGGAATTATAAGAAATGAGCTGTATAATTCATTCCAAAAAGAACCATCCTGAGATTTGGCCCCCACATCTATTTCAAATTTTGTTATGTGATGATATAGCAAAGTAAGATTCTGTTTGAGCAATCTTGTAGAATACTGAATTCTCCTTCTTAGACCTTCGGAAATACTCAATCAATATCGATGTATCCAGAGCAATCATTGCTCACCAACTTTATTAATAGATTCACGTATTTTCAAATATGCGTTATGGTCTTCCTCATTCCACGTAGGACCTTTCAAAATTAGTTTTTGCAATGGAGTTGTCTGAGGTTTGACAGATTCGGAATTTGCCGATTTTAAGGAAATTAATTCTCAATTTGCTAAACTTTTAGCAAGTTGAGAGCTTTTGGATGAATAATATCAACAAAGTAGGTTTCCATGATTAACAGTCTTAAACAAACCTTTTCAAAAAGAGCCTGTCAAACAAACCAAGCTATCTTAACTTACCTTTTTACTTTCTTCAACGCCACGGCATTCATGCAGTATCGTAAACCGCTCGGAGCGGGACCGTCGGGAAAGACATGACCGAGGTGAGCTTTACAGGTATTGCAGAGCGTTTCTACCCGAATCATTCCCATAGATTCGTCTTTGATATGTTCTATTGCATTCTCTTTTACGGGTTGTGTGAAAGATGGCCAACCTGTTCCTGAATCAAACTTTTCGTTTGCATCAAAAAGTAAGGTATCGCAGCAAACGCAGGCGTATTCTCCGGGTTCGAAGAGTCCACACATTTCAGAGCTAAATGGTCTTTCGGTGCCGTGCTTACGGGTGACGTAAAACTCTTCTTCGGTGAGTTGCTCTTTCCATTCAGCGTCGGTTTTTTCAATGGTGCTATCGGGCTCAGGGTTTCCTTTTGAAGAGTAATTTATAATGGTATTCCAAGTAATCATAGTTTGTAAGTTTTATGTGATTGACTATAAACAAAAAACCACCGAAAGTGTCCGGTGGTTTTCAAAAAAGTATTTTATTAAGTTAATTTTTCAGGATTCGAGAATTACTTTGAAGATTGTGACTTGTAAAGCGGCAAATATTAGTAGTATTGAGGCAATTCCTAACTTCTCTCTAATTTTATTTACCGTGCTTTCCGGACAGCACTTCTTTTCAAGTTTTTGCTGAAGTGCCTCTTTTATTGATTTTTGTAAATCATGACCTTCAATACAAGGCAGGCACTCACTCATGTTCGCTTTAAAGGCCTTCATCTCATCTTCCGTGGCTGAACCATCAAGTACAGCCTGTATCATCTCCATACACTTTTCGTGGTTCTCACAATGATGTTTTTGTGGCTCGATAGTCTTCGTGGCGTTCATTTGATTTTAGCGGAAAATTTGGTACATATTCTAATTTTCAACATAATGAGAAACATTGGCGTTCCATGAATATTCAGGAAGCCTTTTTGTAACCCATCGTGTTAGCATAAGAACGCAACTTTTCTTTCAATAAGTTCCGAGCCCGGTGCAACCTTGAGCGAACGGTGCCAATTGGGATATCGAGAATTTTCGCCATTTCTTCATAAGTGAATCCTTCGATGTCGCATAAAATGATGACCGTACGGAAATCAACGGGCAAACTGTTGAGTGCTGTTGCCACTTCATCACCAATCATATCCTGAACCGTTTCGGTTCTCAAATCGGTGGTAGTTTCTGAATCCGTTGACTCTGAATTATAGGTAGTTTCTACCTCTTGGTAATCAACCTTGGCGGGTTGCTTACTTTTCTTACGGTAATCGTTTATAAAGCTGTTCTTCAGAATTCTGAAAAGCCATGCTTTGGCATTTGTACCCTGCTGAAACGAATTTATGAAGCGAAATGCTTTCATGTAAGTATCTTGAACCAAATCGTTTGCGTCGTCTTCGTCGTTAGTTAGTCGAAACGCAAAATTATACATCGAGTCTATGTGCGGTATAAATTCCGTATTGAAGACCGCATACCTTTCCGATTCCGAATAGCGGAGTGCTTTTACTTCGGTTTCTTCTGCCACGTTATTTTCTTCTGTACGTTCTTCTGTCATTGTAATAGCTTCCATAATGGTAGAAATAGTAAAGTTATGACTTTCGGTTTAAGTAAACCAATATTAATACAGTTTCGTATGGTGTTTTGTTTGAGCGGTTATTATCCACTTTTGGTGGCGGCAGTCAATAGAAACTGTGTGATAGAGTGCGGGCCATATTTATATATTCATGTCAACTATTGTTCCTAACGTCTCCGATAAGAAATATTGTCGGTTTCTTGTGTAAATCAGGTAAATCTAACTGCCATTCTGCGACTGTCTTTGTCTTAATAAACTCATCATCAGAAGTTATGTTCATAGCTACGCAAAGACTGGTATCAGGGTTGCAATGCTGTAAAAGGCTTTCCATGACTTGATTATTGCGGTACGGTGTTTCCATAAACAACTGGGTCTGCCTTTTTGTCAGGGCAAGTTCTTCGAGTCGCTTTATTTCTGTTACCCGTTTATCTTTTTCAATGGGTAAATAGCCGTTAAAAGCATAGGATTGTCCGCTAAAACCAGACGCCATAAGTGCTAAAAGCATAGAATTTGGTCCAACAATCGGAACAACTTTCCATCCTAATCTATGAGCAATTTTAACCGCAGTTGCTCCTGGATCTGCAACTCCCGGACAACCCGCTTCTGACATAACCCCGATGCTTTGCTTCTCTCGGTTCATCTGTTTAAAAACCTTTTCCTCTGGTGTTTTTTTGTTCAGTTCAAAAAAAACGAGTGAAGGAATATCGATTCCTAATTTTAGGCTACTTATAAAACGCCGTGCCGTCCGGATATCTTCGACGTAGAATTTTTTTAATTTGGGTATTATCTCTAATACTTGTGGTGATAACGTAAGTAGTTGGGTATCAGGAGCTAATACTGTCGGTATTAAATAAATTTTTGGAGGATTCGAAGAACTATCCATCAGGAAAATAGCGTTAAATAAATAGTGTGGAAATTTCATTAAAGCTATGTAAAAATTGATGAAATTTGAATAATATTTCTCTAAATAATCGCGTAGGTGGGTAAAATATGCTGGATAACCGGAAACAGATTATACTTTTTTTCTTCTTTACCATCGGGTTAATTTATACATCTCGTTTGATGTACCTTCAGGTTATTGATAATAAATATCAATCAATAGATGGCGGTAGTGCTATCCGGCGGCAGATACAAATTCCTTTACGCGGGCAGATTTACGACCGAAACGGTAAGCTAATGGTTGCAAACGTGGAGGTGTACGACATGTACGTAACTCCGCGGAAAGTGAAAAATCTTGATACGCTACGCTTTTGCTCAATGTTGGGGATTGACCGTGCCTATTTTGACAGTACAATGGCAGTTGCCACTAAGTATTCAATAAACAGGGCATCTGCTTTTACCCGTCAATTATCTAAAGAAGATTTTGCCCGAATTGCTGATGCAATGGTGAGTTTTTCGGGATTTCATTTTGAGCAATCATTTTTTCGGACGTATCCCGGCAATACGATGTCAAACGCTCTTGGCTACATTGCTGAAATTCCGAGAGAACAGTTTGAGGGGCAAACCTATTACCGAAAAGGCGATTATATCGGTTTAACAGGTGTTGAAAAACAATACGAAAAAGAATTACGGGGAACCCGTGGCGTTCGTTTCAAAATGATGGACGTACACCAAGTAGATAAGGGCTCTTACGCCGAAGGAGAATTTGATACGCTCGCAACTATCGGAACAAATTTATATTCGAGCATCGACTTGGGAGTTCAACAACTTGCCGATAGTCTATTTGAAGGAAAAGTGGGCGGGATAGTAGCAATTGAACCGCAAACGGGCGAAATACTTGCTATGGGTTCGTACCCAACTTACAACCCCAACGCACTTTCGGGACGTGAGTTTTCGGCAAATTTTAAGGTGTTATCCCGTGACCTTGATAAACCATTAATTAACCGTACAACAACTTCTTTTTATCGCCCAGGTTCGACTTTTAAGTTGGTGCAGGCAGCCGTTGGTTTGCAATTAGGAATCATTAACCCGAGTAGCTCTTTTTCCCTTTCGGCTCCTCCAGGCTGCCACGGTCATTCGGCTTATCACATGTCTAACTTGCATAACGCTGTTCAGAAATCCTGTAATAAATACTTTTACCACGTATTCAGAAAAATCCTGAGTGATGAAACCGGCGGCAGTTCGTATGCCGCATCAAGAGAAGGCCTGCGACGTTGGCACGATATGGTGCAACTTTTTGGATTTGGTGTGAAATTGGGAGTTGATATTCCGGGAGAGAAAGAAGGCCTCTTACCAACGGTAGCTCGTTACGACCGAGTTTACGGAGCAAATCAATGGAAGTTCTCAAACGTATACTCATTAGCTATTGGCGAAGGTGAACTTGGCGTAAACGTGCTCAAGCTTGCGAATGTATCAGCTATAATTGCGAACAAAGGTTATTGGATCACACCACACTTGATTAAAGGAATAGGTCAACGCACCGGAGGTATCAGTGAAGCACTTAGCGAAATACATCAGACGGGAATTGACCCGAGACATTTCGAGGCACTGTTTCAAGGAATGCAGGACGCTGTGGAAAAAGGAACCGTGAACTACAGAGGGGTTATTCCTGATATTGCCGTTTGCGGAAAAACGGGAACTTCGCAAAATAAGCGGGGAAAAGACCATTCCATTTTCATAGCATTTGCCCCCCGCGATAATCCTAAAATTGCCATCGCGGTAGTAGTAGAAAATGGCGGATTTGGTGGTTCTGCGGCGGCTCCGATTGCTTCTCTTTTAATCGAGAAGTACATTAAAGGACAAGTAGAGCGTCGGGCAGTTGCTGAACAGATAAAAGCATTGAACTTTAGTACTACGGCAAGTCAGCGGGCTGCCAAACCAATACTTCAATAAAATTTTAACAATAATACAATCCGAGGAAGAAATTTATTCAGAGAATGGCAAGGGAAATAAATATTAAACAAGGGGTTGACTGGACCACGATTTTACTCTACGCTACACTATTAATTATTGGTTGGCTGAATATATACGCCGCTGTTTACAAGCCAGATGAAACCATGACGCTCTTCTCACTTGATCACCGGGCGGGATTGCAGATGCTGTTCATTGGCGGAGCAATCATCATCATTATGTTGATTTTATTTATCGATCATAATATTTACGATACGCTCGCTTATATTTTCTACGGAGCGGTTATCGTAGTACTAATTGCGACTATCTTCTTAGCGACCGATATAAAAGGATCACGGTCGTGGTTGAAAATTGGCACTTTTTCGGTTCAACCAGCAGAATTTGCCAAAATCGTGACCGCTTTGGCGTTGTCAAAATATCTCAGCGGACAGCTGGTTAACATCACCAAATTTAGTGATGCCATAAAGGCAATATTGATTATCATTGTTCCTCCAATTATTGTTATTCTACAAAACGAAACTGGTTCAGCACTTACATTTGCCGCTCTCATTATTCCGTTGTACCGCGAAGGTTTACCCGGAGTATTTCCGGCATTAGGTATTACGTTTATTATCCTTTTTGTGTTAGCTCTGGTATTTCCTAAATGGTGGATTGTAGCAGGAATCGCTCTGCTTTGCTTTGTGTTTTTCTATTTTTTACTAAAAAAGAGAGAACAGACTCGAAATAATATCATCAGGATTGCCGCCATTTTTATGCTGGCTTCGGGCTTTATTTTTGCCGTTGATTTCTTACTGAATGATGTTCTGAAACCGCACCAGCAAAAGCGAATTACAGTTCTGGTAAACCCGAATATTGACCCAATGGGTGTAGGTTGGAATGTCAATCAATCCCGCATTGCCATTAGTTCTGGTGGTTTTATTGGGAAAGGATATTTACAGGGAACTCAAACTAAATTTGATTACGTACCTGAGCAGGAAACTGACTTTATATTTTGTACCGTAGGGGAGGAGTGGGGCTTTTTGGGCAGCGTTACTGTCATTGTTTTATTCTTAGTATTAATTACCCGATTGATCAATCTGGCCGAAAAACAAGGGCGAAACACCTTTGCCCGAATTTACGGCTACTGCGTGGCGGGGTACCTGTTCTTTCACCTCATGATAAATATTGGTATGACCATTGGATTAATGCCTGTAATCGGGATACCGCTTCCGCTCATTAGCTATGGTGGTTCTTCGCTTTGGTCATTTACAATCCTGCTATTTATCTTTATAAAACTGGACGCTCACCGGAGTTTCAAGGTATAAACAAGTTTACATTTTTGTAGAGTTATATCGTTAATGATTAGCTCTTGACAAACTCAATCAATATTTTATTAAGTTTGTCTTTGTGGGTCAGGCTTAGTCCGTGTGGCCCGTCGTCAATTACGTGGTAGGTGTTGTTTGGAATAAGCTCGGCAGCTTGCTTTCCGGCAGTTTCTTTCGGAACAACCTGATCACCGTCTCCGTGTACAATTAACGTAGGGACGTTACATTCTTATCTGAAATCGGTAGTTGCCCAAGCTTTTGCTGTTTCTACTGTTGCTCGTGGAGAAACTTCAGAAGCTATCGCTCAAGCATAGTGTAAGTCTTGTTCTGAAACGTCATTTTTATTCGTTCCGATAAGTGCTTTCGAATAAAAGAAGTTCCTTAGAAAATCTCCTAAAAACGTTACTCGGTCGCTTTTAACTGATTCCAAAATTCCATCCAAATTTTCTTGTGGAACGCTACCAGGGTTATCGTCTTTCTGAGGCACTAAAGGCATAATGGAAGAAATCAACGCCGCTTTGGCAATTCTGTCAGTTCCGTAATCTGTAAAGTAGCGAACTACTTCACCACCACCCATCAAGAAACCTACCAAGATTACGTCTTGTAAATCCAATTCGGTGATTAGTGAGTGTAAGTCTTTAGTAAGCTCGGTGTAAGTATAACCTTCGTAGGGTGCATCAGGTGCTTCCAAACTCCTGCGGTCATACGCGATTGCTCTGTGACCTGCGTCTGCAATTGCTTACATTTGTGGCTCTCAGGCACGATGACTGAGGGGCCAGCGGTGAATGAGCACAACGGGCTCTGCCTGCTACCGTACCCTTGATAATGTAATAATGAAGAATCTTTGCTCTTGTCTAAATGAGATATAAGGCATGGCTATTATTTAAGTTATTAAAAGTAGTTGCTTAATGTATCAGAAAATAACTGACTATCATTGAAACTACTCTTCTTCAATTAAAAAGCATACCGGATGAAAAAAGCCCCACTTGGCTCAAAGTGGGGCTTTTGATTAAATATAATAATGGGTTTTACTTTTCCCAGATTACTTTTTCTTTTATCTCATACCATGTACGAGTCAGTTCTTCAAACTTAAGCTCAATGATATTTCGTTTCAGTTTGAGCGTTGGGGTCATCATATTATTTTCTACTGACCACGGCTCTTTTAATACAATCACTTTGTTGACCCGCTCGTAAGACTTTAAGCTCGGATTCAACTTATTTAATGTCTCTGCTAAACTTTGGTTTACTTCTTCTTGTGGTGTATCTGAACAAAAAGCGGACAGGATTACTAATGCCACGGGTTGAGGCAAACTTTGCCCCACCACGCATACTTGCTCAATCATTGAGTTTTCTGCAAAACCCATTTCAATTTGGGCGGGAGCCACGTACTCGCCTTTAGCAGTTTTGTACATTTCTTTTACCCTACCCGTAATTTTTAGGTAGTTTTCACTGTCAAGTTCGCCCACGTCTCCGGTATGAATCCAGTTTTCTGAATCAATAGTGCCAGCGGTAACTGCCGGTTCCTTAAAGTAACCGTCCATATTCCATGCTGACCTGGTAAGTATCTCTCCGGTTTGCGGATGAATTTTGACTTCCATTCCGGGATATAGTTGCCCAACACAGCCGTCTTTGATGCGTTCTTTCGGCATCATACATACTGCACCGAGGTTTTCGGTCATGCCGTATGCTTCCTGAATATAGATGTCAATTCTTCTGAACCACTGAATGAGTGAAGCAGGCATTGGTGCGGCACCTGTTAGCACGCAAATAGCATCGGTGAGTCCTAATGCCGCTTTCATTTTTTTCTTAATAATACCGTTAAGAATCGGAATTTTTAAAAGTAAGTCCAGCCTTTTCTGCGGCATTTTATTCAGAATAGTCTGCTGAAACTTCGTCCAGATGCGTGGTACTGCTAAAAAGTGAGTTGGGCTGGCATTTTGTAAGTTTTTGGCGAAAGTATCTAGCGTATCGGCGAAATAAGTAACGCCGCCAGTGGCAATACCTGCGGATTCTACGATACATCGCTCGGCTATGTGGCAAAGCGGCAAATAAGAGAAAAATATATTAGGTCCTACCTCGAGTTTGGCTACATGGCTTGATGTATTTACTCCTTCGGCAAACGCCTTGAAATTTAGCATTACCCCTTTAGGATTTCCTGTTGTGCCTGAGGTATAAATAATTGTCATCAGTCCGTCAAGCTTGGGCTGATAGTTTTCGGTAATTGGCTGATGCTTCTCCAGCAAGTCGTTCCACTGTAAGTGATCGGGGTCAGCATTATACGTAGGAAAGGAGATGCACTGAACATCTGCGGGAATTCCTCCTTTCATGCCAGTCCAATTATCTAATTTACCCACAAAAAGGTATTTACATTCACTGTGTGAAACTACCTGTTCTATTTGGTCGTTAATAAGTGTTGGGTAAAACGGAACCGAAACGTGACCTGCGTGAAGGATAGCAAGGTCTGTGATAATCCACTCTGCACAATTTTTTGAGACTAAGCCAATATTACTTTTCGGAGGTAGGTTCTGATCTTTTAAGTAGCCGGCAATTTTACGCATTTGCTGTCCGGCTTCTTTCCACGTAAAATCACGGAAAGTATCGCCAAAGGGTTGCCGCATGTAAACCTCGTCGGGCTTGGTCGATTCCCAGTGATAGAAGTATTCCAAAAAAGTTTTTTCAGCGGATATTTTCATAAAGATATTTTATTAGATTTGGTTCAAAAGTGCAATAATTTCACAAATTAATGATAATAAAGTATTAATTTATATTTTCCGTGAAATTTTACTTTCATGAGCTACTGAAGAGCCAAAGTTCACGATAAATATTTTCGTTATTCTGATTGTTTGAAATAAAATAAGCAGGGCTATGAAAAAAGATATTTTCGCCGTTTACACTACTTCTCTATTTTTACTGGTCTACGCTTTTAGAGCCTTTTCCAGCTTCAGTTATCAACTGGCAATGGCTATTTACCATTTAACCAATTTGGATAATATGGATGGTGTATCGGGTATTGAAAAGCCCGGATGAACCCACCTGGACATTTACAGATTACTTTTATATGGATGTCGATATACAGCTAATAAAGACAAAAAATGGTTAAATATTGAGCAGTAAAAAGCCATCGCGAATATTCGGGATGGCTTCTTGTCTAAGTACAATTTTTAAGTCTGAATATTTATTCTTCCCTTATAATATCATCACTCGGTGAATTACTCAGTTTCCCTTTCAAATCAAATATGAAAGACAATCTCCAAGTATTAGCCAGTGGGCTACCGGATGTTGTGGGAATTAAATAAGCTAAATCAAGTCCGTAATTTTCTTTTAAACGAAAGCCGAGACCCGTTGTGAAATACTTGCGACCACCTTTAGAAATGGGTTCGAAGAAGTAGCCGCCACGCAACGCCAGTAGGTTTTCGTACATGTATTCAACTCCGGCTGATATGTTGAATTCACGAAGCTCTTCGCTGAAACCATCAGGGGCGTCACTAAACGAGCTAAAAATGGCTTGCATTGCTCCAACGTCGGGAATTGTTCCGTTCAGTTGTGGCGTAGGTACCATTAATTTATTAACGTCAATTAATAAGTTAAAGGAATTGTGCAAATCAGGGCGAATATTGATGTTCGTTCCCAGTTTCATGTTTGCGGGAAGAAAATAAGCCAGATTTGTGCCGTAGTTTATCTTACCACCTACGTTTTGAAATACCAAGCCGTAAGAAGCACTGACTCCACGATTAAACCGCTGGGTTGGGCGGTCTTTCTGGTAATAAAAACTAATGTCACCCGCTACCGAACTTCCCGGTTTGGCTGCCTGACCATTTATTACCTGATTACCAATCAAATTGGAATTTATGTACTTTATATTTACTCCCATTGAAAGATCCTGCATTAGCTTAGTGGTATAGCCACCTGTTATCGCAAATTCGCGGGATTGAAAATCTCCGGCGGAAGCTCCAGTATTGGTAGTGAACTGAATCAGACCTTGATTGAAATAAGTAATCCCAACGGTTAATGCTTGTGTTTTATTTATTTTTTTGAAATAGGTGGCATTTATCAAGCCCATATCTCCGGTCAGGTTTCGTAACCATGGGGCGTACGAAAGACTACCGCCTTGCTCTTTATCTATAAAGGCAAGTTTTGCGGTGTTCCAGTAGATAGAATTAGCATCGGGAGAGGAGGCAACTCCGGCATCACCTAACGCCGCATGACGGGAATCTGGTGAAAAGGTCAAAAACGGAACGGCGGCATTTACAACCCTATAATTATTCTTAATGGCTTGTGCCCGCACCAATTGAGCGGCAGAAATCAGGCTACACGCCAACAGAACAACGGTCTTTTTATTCATACAGATTCGTATTTTTTGCAATAGAAGCACGAAATTACTACTTTTTAATGACTATTTCCAAAAGATAACCTTGTTCGAGGTACTACTTTGTGTATTACTGCTCAGGTTTTTTAGTCTCACACGCAGGAAATATGTACCGTTTGCAAGTGCTTTTTCCCGTACGTCGGCGGTTAGTTGAAGACTTGAATCGCAAAAATAGCAACTCTCTTCTTTTTCGTAAACTAATTTCCCGGAATTATCGAAAAGTTGAATACTAAAATCTAAATCGCTGTCAGTATTTGCTGAATGTTTTACGTTAATGGTCAATTCCCCGCTTGTTGGGTTTGGAAATAAATTAACCAACTGCAAGTTTAGCCTATTATCTTTAACTACAAAATCTAACGATATCTCGGTAGCGTTATTATACGTATCCCAGACTTTTAAGCGAACGGTATAGGCCCCTTTTGGTAAAGTCCCGAAGGGAAATATCAATTGTCCGTTCCTGAAATCCTGACTGCTTATATAATAGTTATTTGCAATTATTTGTAGCGTGTCGTTTAGCGTTAATAAGATTTCATGACCGATGCCCGTACGGGATAGGTTAATTCCGCTTTCGTCGCTGATTAAAGCCGTCAGTACGTTAGAATCGTCAACTTCCAGTATAACTTCGGGCGGAGTAGCGTCGACTATAAAATCAGCTTCGCTGCCACCAACAGTAAACGCATCAAAACTTCCGGCAATATCAGCAGTGCTGTCTGCATTTACGGCGTAAAAGTACATTTGCCCTTTGCCTTCGCGGTAGTCAATGTCTTTCGGAGTGATGAATGTTACTTCAAAGCCCCCTTTTTCAATCCGTGCCGTTCCTTTATAAATGATATTCTGAAACGATTCGAAAGTTGCCGTACGAGGGCTGTTCTCTTTCAAAGTTTGTAAAGTCGAAGCCTTATCGTACACCACAACTTGTACTTTTCCATCAAAACTATCGTCTTCTACTTCCCCGGTTAGCGTTACTCTTTGCAAGGCTTTTATCTGTTGACTTTCGGGCGGAGAACCGTTTATTTTAAGCAATTTGATTTTGTCTTGCGGTAATGCCAACCTCATCGACGGGTCACCCAATAAAACGAAGTTACGATTTGCCATTCCGCTGATGGAAGCATTCTTAGTTAATCGAAAAATATCTCCCAATCGTGGGCCGTCCAATCGTGGGTCGCCTAACCGTGGATTCTCTTTCGTGGATTTTAACGCTTCGAAGAATGCACTGTTCAATAAGAAATTGGTGGTGGAATAAACAGGTCGGGTGGTGGTGAGCAATCCGATTGCCCCGCCGCGAGGGTTTAAAACGGCTAATTCTGCCCCTGATACTACGCCGGGACTATCGTATCTCCCAAACTCACAAGTAGCGGTAAGCATTAGCGGCAAATTGTTAAGATTTCGCCAGCGTAAAAGCTGCTCAATGGTTAATACTTTTTCGTCCGTCCAGCCGTCTTCTGAGCCGTGACCATTATAATTCACAATTAATGAGCCTTTCTGAACTGCTTCATCGAGGGCTCTTCGAGCTTCGGGAGAGCGGTTTCCGTTGGGCGTGGAAGTTTGCGGAAAAGCCCCTAGGTACATTTTATTTACGTAAAAAGTCGAAGTTGCGTTTGTGGCAATCCGTGAAAGCCGATCGGCATCTTTTAAGTGAATGTTATAATCAAACCCCGCATCTTCGTCGTCGGCAAGGAAGCTAAGCTGCGTTCGCCAGCTTCCGAAACGGTGCGGCGAAGTATCGTAGTAAATCAGTTTATTAACCACTTGCTTTGCTTGCGTAGCGTTCCGAACGGGCAGTCTTCCCACGCCAATATCTAAGGTATGATCTTCGGCGGTGCGGTCGTCCAGATTCCCAAATCTAACAATTCCTTCGCCCCAGTTTCCTTCATTTTCTTCTAAAAAACCGAAGTAGTCATCAGAAGAATGACTGTAAACTGGCTCGAGTGATTCTCTACTTTCGTACGTTGGAATGCTATTTTTTCCGCCATTTTCGGCGAGATTGAGTTTGTTTTTATAATCGAAGGTGGCGTCGCCGAAAAACAGAACGTATTTGAAGTTTTCGGGTGATTGTTTCCACGTCTCCCGAATGAAATTTCGCAAAGCCGTTGGATCAACCATTCCGCCAGAATATTCATTATATATATGTTCTACTGAAATTACTTCTACGCTAAGTTTGTCGTTTATCCGTCTGAAATCAGCAAGTCGGTTGGCTTCTTGTAAAAATGCTTTCGGACTAATAATAAATAGATTCGGAATTTCTGAAGATACGAGTTGTTGGTTTTCGAGACGTTGGATATTCGTCGGAGAAAGGGTGTTTTCGGTAGTGAATAACTGAAAAGTCCGCAGTTGATTTCTTGTGGTCGAATTAAATGTTGCTTGCGTTCCCACGACAGCGGGTTCGATTGCATTAATTTCAAACAAATCTGTAATTTCCCAAATTCGTTCATTGGTTGAATAACCTTGAACGGAGAATCTAGTTACTTCATTTTTTACACTCTCAAAACTCCGAATAGTTGTTTGCTTTTCGTAGAACCGCAACGCTCGTTTCGAATGAACCAAAAAGTAGTCAACGTATCCACCCGAAGGCGAAGCGATCGAGTTTTTAAATTGGTAAGTTAACTTGCTGCCCGTTCCTGAATAATTAGTCGTAAATGATTGATTATCAATAATCCCGCGGCGGGCGTAACGAAAGAATGGGTCTCGTGCATCGTAGCGGGTAGATTGCAATTTATGCGTCCCGAAAGGGTTATCCCCAACTGAAAGTTCAACTTCCTCGTTCGTGCGAAGTGTCCCCAAAAGGGATGATTCAATCCGAAGTTTTGAGTTCGGAATAATGCCTTTGATTGGTAAATCAAAATCAATTTTAGTGTTAAAAAACTGCCCAAACCATTGCCGACCAGAGTTTTCAAGGTTGACGGCTTCATTTTCCCAAACATAGGCGTCGTCATAGGAATTCACGGAAATGGCGTTGCCGTTCGAAACAGGATTTACTCGTTGAATTCGTTTACCGATAATATTACCTGAAATTGATAAAAAGTAGAAAGCCGTATCGCTGTAAGCGTGGGTTTGATGCGTAAAAGTGAGCGAGTCCGTTACGGAGACCGTGTTCGGACCTTCGGCGTAAAAAAGTAAATAGTCATTGCCGGCAAACTGACCGTCCGCATCAGAAATCTCAGTGCTTACTTCTCTGAGCTCACCTTTCTCAGCGTTATTGGGTTGTGGGAGTTGCCGTTGCGTAAAACCAAAGAGTCGGAAGTTCCTGCTGTTTTCGCCGTTAATATTTAGCCTCGCTATGTCTCCGCCGTTGATTCGGTGGACGCCTGTTTCGGTCACGGCGATTTTTAACCATTCTCCCGACACAAAAGGCGATTGGGCCACCGTGCGGAGTGGAAGTGTTAAAAATAATATGAACGATAGAAAAATCCTCAAAGGTTTTGTAAATTCGTGAGTAATCTCAAAACTAACGAATTGTGGGGTGAGAATGGTTTACCGGACAGCTAAACTTTGTTGTGGAAAACGGATAAATAGCAAATCTATGGAAAAAGAAGAGGAGTCATATTTAGGCAAAAAGGTCTCAGAACTGAACATCCACGAGCAGCGATTTCGTAAATTTATGCAACTAATGCGGGTGCACAAAACACTTGAGAAAGCAGAAGTTATTCATAAAAAAATGCCGGGAAATTCAGGTTCTTTTAGTCGTTGACCCTTTTCCCTTCACCTAATTCACTCTTTCCACCGTCGCCACTTTAGGAATAGTAAACTTCCGACTTGACTTCTCTTCCAAACACAAAACACGGGTTCGGCGAGTTTCTAATTTAGTGAAAGTACGTTTTTTGAAAACGAATTTTTCGCCTCGCTTTAAATCTTCTAAATGTAATTCATTTTCGTTCGTAATTGGTTTGTCGTCAAATAATTGAAGCGATTTTATCAAGGCAACATCCCGCACGGTGGAGGCAGGTGGATTAGCCATATGAAGTTTTAATAAGTGCAGAACCTTTGGTGGAAATATATCTTCGTTCAAAACAGGTTTCATTAATTCTGTAAACGAACTTTTCCATTCGTTGCCGTGTGGCAATATCTGGTGTGGATGCATACGTTTTCTCTTTCCCTGGATAAACTGGATAAATACGTGCTGATGAGCTACTTCGTGAACGTAAGTAATCAAAAACTGGTACGGATTTAAATCATGATTCACCGTAATTTTGTGCTTACCATTCTGGTAACTATAGTTTCCCAAACAGGTACTTCGGGTTCGGGTAATTTTGAAAGAAAATGGGTTGCTTTCCCATAAGTTATAGGCATATTCCACGGCTTTTTCGGGAAGTTTTTCGCTCAGTATTTCTCGCATTATATATTGAAGGTTGGGGCGAAAAACCTTTCACCCTTAGGACTATTCAGGATTCGCCGTTACGTGATTTATTTTTTCAACTCAAAACGTTCAAACGGGAGTCCTCGGTCGAAAAGATAACGGTACGTGATATAAGTTTTATACTTCTTGACGCCGAGTAAACGAATTACGCCGAGCATCTTTGGGTTAAAATCGCCAATCCAGTTTAGTTCGATTTCCTGATATTGAAAATCGGGTTTCCAGGAAGCTCTTGTTAATGCCAAACCAATCGCTGATTCCACGCCTTTTCCTTGAAACTTAGGCACAACACCGAAAATTATTCCCGACGCTTTACGGTTGACTTTCATCAACTTATAATACAAGAACTTAAGTTTTCCGATAAAATCCAATTTGCCATTCACGTGCTTGAAAAGCTGATTTAATTCCGGTAAAGAGAAGAAAAAGGCGATTGGTTCGTCCTTGTAATATCCGAACCAAAGCAACTCCGGCACCATAATGGGTTTCATGCGTTTCAGAATTTGAGCGGCACGCTCTCTCGTCATTTCGCCGGAAACGAGATTCTGCCCCCACGCCTTATTATAAATGGTTCTGAAGTCTTCAGAGAATTTAGCGAGATTGTTCTTATCTAAATGTTTGAACTCGTAACCTTTGGTAGCGTAAATTTTTTCGGCACGTCCGAAAATGCGGCGATTGACGTTTTCTCTCAGGTATTTTTCGTCGAGTTGAGACCAATATGTGTACTGTTGAAAGTAATCTTGAAAACCGTAGTTTTCGAAGAGGTTTTGGTAATACGGCAAATTATAATTCATGCCGTAAGTGGGTTCTAAATCAAATGGGTTCACGAGTAAACCCCACCAGGAATCCCGCTCGCCAAAGTTAACGGGTCCATCCATGGCGTTGCAGCCATTTTCTGAAAGCCACTGTTTTGCGTTGTCGAATAAAAAATCGGCAACCTCTTGACTGTCAATGCTCTCGAAGAAACCAACTCCGCCAACTTGTGAGTCGCCTTCGTTTATTATACGTTGATTTACAAACGCTGCTATCCGTCCGACGGTTTGATTATTTTCGTCAATGACAAGCCACCGAATAGCTTTGCTTCCTTCTTCGAATAATTCGTTTTTAGATTCGTCGAATAACTTTTCTATATCGTCATCTAGCGGGCGAATCCAATACGAATTATTGGCGTAGAGTCGCACCGGGAATCGGTAGAACTCCCGGATGAGCTTTTTAGTGGTTACGGTATATATATTCATAACGTTGGGGCGGCAGGGGGGAGTATGGCCGTAAAATCTTTCACTCGTTCGGCTCCCTACGCTTTTTTTACAAATTCAGATTTTAGACCCATTGAGCCAAAACCATCAATCTTGCAGTCAATATTATGGTCGCCATCAGTTAAGCGAATATTCTTCACTTTTGTTCCGGCTTTTACGGGTTTTGGTGCACCTTTTACGGGTAAATCTTTAATAATTACTACGGAATCGCCGTCCTGAAGTTCGTTTCCGTTAGAATCTAAAACTTTGGTTTCTGTCTCTACAGCTCCTTCATTTTTAGCTTCATCGGGATTCCATTCGTGAAAACAGGTTGGGCAAACCATCAGGCCATCCATCGGATAAGTAAATTCTGACTGACATTTTGGGCAGGACGGAAATTCGGGCATATGAATGTTTGGTAAGAGGGAAAACGCCGCTTTAAGGCCGTGCGTAACGCCTCAAAAGTACGGAATAAAAAGGTGCTAAATGGGAAATCATAATCGGATGAGTGATAGTTATGGCGAGGTTGGTACTTGTTTTGCTGTAAATCCGTTAGATTTGTGATAGATTAATTTATAAAATGAGGTATCAGGCAATCTTACAGTTCATATTATTTAGCGAAGCAAACGTATCAGCATCGTTTAGAGAAGGTTGTGCTTTTTGGTTCGTATGCTCGTGGTAATCAAACTGAAACATCGGATGTTGACTTTTTGGTGGTACTGAATGATGAAGAAGTGAAGTTTGCACGTGAATCAAGAACTTTTTCAAGCATCATTACAAAGGTTGCTATTGAAAATGACGTTTGGATATCTCCCAAACCTACGAGTTTAAATAAGTATTTGCATTCTCTTTTTCCATTGTTCAAAATATCAAAGAGGAGAGAGTAATACTGTATGGATAACTTGTTAAATATCGCAGTTGAGGAAGCCGAAGAGTTTCTTACCGAAGCAGAATGGCTTTTCAAAGGCGGATTTTATTGAGGTTTTATCAACAGGTGTTATTATTCTTACTATTGGTTGGTCAAAGGATTATTATCTACCGTGAATGTTGAAACAAAATCTTATAAAGGCATTCAGATGATATTTGCTCAACACTTTATTAAAATCAATGTTATTCCAGCAAAATTTAATAATTACTTATCTCAATTGCCCGAAGAACGAGGAGCAGCAGACTATGACCTTGATGATGAATTTTCTGAGGAAGATGCAATAGAAGCATTAGAAATAGTCAAAGATTTTTTGAATTATATTAAGAAAGAATTCAGCAGTTAATCGCTATAAAAACACCCCATGCAAAC
Source organism: Spirosomataceae bacterium (assembly GCA_047630355.1). Classification (GTDB taxonomy): domain Bacteria; phylum Bacteroidota; class Bacteroidia; order Cytophagales; family Spirosomataceae; genus JANQUM01. Next base: position 21,955 of record JBLHXN010000019.1, read on the forward strand.
ATCCATAAAAATTTACAATACCCTCACCCGAAAAAAAGAAGTTTTCAAACCATTAAGTGAAGGCTATGTCGGAATTTATGTTTGTGGACCAACGGTTTACAGCAATGCTCACCTCGGAAATGTACGGACTTTTTTGGCGTTTGATGTGTTGTTTCGCTACTTTAAGCACTTGGGCTATAAAGTGCGTTACGTACGGAATATCACGGACGTAGGGCATTTAGTGGGTGATGGTGACGAGGGCGAAGACAAAATTGGTCGAATGGCGAAATTAGAGCAAATCGAGCCGATGGAAGTGGTGCAACGCTACACTAATGATTTTCACTGGGTTTTAGATCAGTTTAACTTCCTGCCACCATCTATTGAACCAACCGCAACGGGCCATCTCATCGAGCAAATTGAAGCAGTTAAAACGCTGATTGAAAAAGGCTTAGCTTATGAGTCGAACGGTTCGGTGTATTTTGATATTGAAAGGTATAACGCTGACGGCGGAAATTACGGGAAACTCTCGGGGCGGATTTTGGAGGACTTGCTGAACGAAACCCGTATCCTCGACGGGCAATCCGAAAAGCGGAACCCGTTAGATTTTGCGATTTGGAAAAATGCTTCGCCCGAACATATAATGCGGTGGCCGAGTCCGTGGGGAGATGGTTTCCCCGGTTGGCATTTGGAATGCTCGTGCATGAGTACGAAATATCTCGGCAATAAATTTGATATTCACGGCGGCGGTATGGATTTACAATTCCCGCACCACGAATGCGAAATTGCTCAATCAACCGGACTTTCCGGCGAAGCTCCCGTACAATACTGGATGCACACTAATATGTTGACTGTAAACGGGCAAAAGATGTCTAAATCTTTGGGTAACAGTTTTTTGCCTGCCGAAATGTTTGCGGGAAGTCACGAAGTTTTAGACCAACCGTACAGCCCTATGACGGTGCGTTTTTTCATGCTGCAATCGCAATATCGTAGCACGCTTGATTTCTCAAACGACGCACTTAAAGGCTCGCAGAAGGCGTTTCGTCGTTTGGTAAACGGCTTGCGAATGATAAAGGAAATGGAGTACGAAGCTACCGATTTGCCAATCAACGGAAAGGCAAAAGGTTTTGTGGACAAAGCGATGGAAACGTTTTATATCGCGATGAACGACGACCTGAACACCGCCGTGGCAATTGCTCAATTATTCACACTATTGAAATATGTGAATATGATGTTTATGGAGCAGCTTCAATCTGCTGAATTAGGTGAGGAAACATTCACGAAACTGAAAGAAAATTACGTTGTTTTCTTCGAGGATATTTTAGGCTTAAAAGCCGAACAACTCGGCGACGGCGAAACCGTAGTAAATGGTATGCTGAACCTCTACAAAGAATACAAAGAAGCCAAAAACTACGATAAAGTAGATGAAATTCGGGCGTATTTTAAAGATAATAATATGGTTATCAAAGATATGAAGCACAAGATTGACTGGGCCTGGGATGAGAATTGAATAATTTCCCTCCTCGGAGGGGTGGCTGCCTGACGCAGTCGGCAGACGGGGCGACCGACGCTCGGTGGGTCTTACTGCGGAACAAGCTGTAAATCAGTTTCTTAAGAGTTATTAACTTAGCATTATCAAATGGATCATTTTGTTGAAAAGCTGGAAATAAAGAATTTCAAATCAATCCGTGATTTGACGCTGACTGATTTTCGCCGAATTAATCTGTTCATTGGACGTCCGAACGTAGGGAAGTCTAATTTGCTGGAGGCATTAGGGATGTTTTCGCTGTGGAATATAGATTATGTCAAATCAAATACTTACAGTAGAATTCTTCGAGCCGAAACACCGTCACTACTTTTTTTTGACGGGAATTATAAATCGGCTAACAGTGATAAAATAAATATTACTGCAACCACTGGAGCGGACAAACAGTGGGTTTGTTCTTTTTCAGTTAAAAATACTTTGAGGATAGAACTTAAATATATATCAAATCTATCGCTTCCTAACTTAGAAACTTTCTCGTCAGACTCTCGTATTTATGAGTTCAATAACCTTCTTGAACTCATACCGAGGGCGACAATAGTTAATGAGACTATAAACAATTTCAAAAAATACGTTTTTGATTCAAGGTAACTACTCAGGTTCTTTTGCCGAAATAGTTTATTTGGTTAAAATTTGCGTAACTATTCAGGTACACTAAGTTGAGCAATATTCCTGGCGATTTGAAAGATATTACCTCCGTTTTTTATTATTGTGTCGAATACTGATCTCACGACTGCGAAGTCTATTGCTTTTTGGATAGAGACGAATTGCCCCGATACTTTTTGTTTGACTTTTATATTTCTTATCCCTCTCTCTGAGCCATTATTGTCTGGTGGTACATCTTTGGAGTATAAAAATGTGAGTATTTTATCTTCGTGCTTTATGAGTCTTTTTTGAAAGGCTTTAAGTTTTTTATTTCGACTGAATTCTACCTCTTTCAATAACCGATTTAACTCTTCGGATAACTTTTTCCTAGTTTGATTTAAGGCATTGTAATCAATGATTTCTTTTTTGTAATCAATTGCATTTAGTAGAAGGTGCTTTACATTTTTTGCCCATGGTTCATTGAGTGTATCTATAAAAAAGTTTAGCTCTCTTGTTAAGTGGGCGATGCATAGCTGCTTTGCTTTAGAAGCTACTTTTAATTGAGCTGCCCAGCAATCAGAGACAATTATACTTGACTGAAAGCCGTTTGGGAATAAATTTGCGATGGTATCAAAACCTCTAGATTTGCTGAAGCTAATGAAGGTATTCAACGGGTTTTGCCATATCCAATACCATCCCTTTTCTCCATTTACTACCGCACTAGTTTCATCTACTCCGATAACATCTGAGATTGAAACATTTGCCTTTATTCTTTGATAAATTGGATGAGCTTTTTTAGCGAATTTACTTAGCATATTGGCAATGCTTCCTTGGCTAAGGTTTAGTCCAAAAACATCGGAAAAGCATTCCTTCATTCGCTTAAAAGGCAAGTACTGTCTTACTGAAAAATAAGATACTAAGCTTTCCACATTAGAACCATACTGCATTGGTGCATTGACATTTTCGGAAAACTGACCTCTACAAACTTTACCACAAGAGCAATTTTTAGCAAATACTTGATGCTCAGTACAAATTAGTTTTATAGGAGGAATATCTATTACTTGCCTTCTTTCAACAATAAACTCTACTGTACTTTCAAGGCTTAAACCACACGAGTTACAATAATCAACGCTGTGTTTTTCAATAAAATCAGGATTAGCTACCATTTCAAGCGTATGACCTTTATGACCAGGCTGTCCACCTTTCTTTCGTCCGCTTTTTTCTCTTAAACTTTGATTAGGTTTTACTTTGCTTAGGTCAACAGATGGAGGAATGGAGCTAGTTTTCTTTATCTTTAAAATTCGATTTTCTTCTTCTAAGCCCGCAACTTTAATCTCTAAGGAATCTACTTTTTGTTGCAAAGCATCTACCTTAATGATTAGCGACTCGACTAATAAAATAAGCTCTTTTTTTGTGAACTTCTCGAAATCCATTCTTAGTAATTATGATGTATCAAAGCTCTCAAAATTAGATAGTTAAAACAAATAACCTTACTAACATCAAAGGCTTACTTATCATCATTTGTGGATAAACTGCATGATTTCAGCCCAACTAAAAAAAGGCAATTCAAAATGTGAATAAAGAGACTACAAAATTGAATTATTGACCTGAACAGTCACCATTTTATCAAGTAAAAACAAAGGCTCATATATAATTTTCAGAAAAGTATGCTTTTTAGGAAGCTTAGTATCAATTTTACGTCCAAAATTTAATCAAATTTGAATTCCCTTGAGCAGAAATTTTAGAATTGAATAATCTAAAAATATGATACCAAAACATATATTACTTAGCATTGGTTTGTTAGCTATTTTCTCCTGTACAAGTGGTCAATCTGTCCTAATAGACGAATCAGATAAAACTGAATCTGTGGCACAAGTCATAGAAATTGACAGTGTTTGGGCTGGACATCCCGTCGGGTTTTGCCTCTATACACATGGCGATAGACAATATATTGCGTACTATAATGTTAACCGCAACTTAGTAGTGGGACAAAGAAATCTTGTTGATGAGAATTTTGTGCTACATATATTGGCTCCTACCACTTATAAATCTGTTAGTGGAACAAGTACCATATTAAAATGGGATAGCCATAATTACCTGACACTTGGCATTGACAAAGAAGGGTTTATTCATCTGGCAGGTAACATGCATGCAAATCCCATTACTTATTTTAAGAGCACAAGTACTAATGACATTTCTACATTAGTTCAGGAAATGGAAATGATAGGAAGCAATGAAAAAAAATGTACGTATCCCCATTTCTTGCTCTCAAAAAAAGGAGAACTAATTTTTCATTACCGAGATGGGGGTAGTGGGAATGGAAGTGAGATTTATAATGCTTATTCATCCGAAACGAAAAACTGGTCTAGAATGCTAGATGTTCCATTGACGGATGGTGAAGGTTTGATGAACGCTTATCAAACGACCCCAACTATTCTAGAAGATGGCTGGTATCACGTATATTGGGTTTGGCGAGATACGCCTGATTGTGAGACAAATCACGATCTATCATATATGAAAAGCCCTGATTTAAAAAATTGGTTTGATGGTTTTGGAAATAAAATTGAATTACCGGCAACTTTAGATAAGAAAGGATTGATTGTAGATCCAATTCCCATAAAGGGTGGCATAATAAATTTGTCTGCCAAGCTTTGTTTAGATGAAAACAACAGTCCTCTATTTGTTTACCATAAATATGATTCTGATGGTAATCTTCAAGTATATGTAGCTTACACTTACATTGATGATAAAAAATGGATCCATAAACAACTAACTCAATGGGATTATCGCTGGGAGTTTTCAGGGCGGGGAAGTATTGATGTAGAATTTCGATTCAAAGGTTTTAAGAAAAGAACCGATGGCAAGTACGAGATTGATTATTGGCACATCAAATACGGAAACGGCACCCTACTGTTAAACAGCAAATTTGAAAATATAGGTGAAGTATTGAAGGCCGAATCTTTTATTTCAGGGCTTAAAGTGGAAGGAGGTCTTCCAGGTTTACTTGTTCAAACCAGTGAGGATATAGGGCATACAAATGACCAAAATTTCAGATATGTTCTCAAATGGGAAACACTTAATAAAAACCGGGATTTGCCACGTGTAAAACCGTGGCCAAATCCTAGCAAGCTGATTTTGTATAAATTAAAAGCCGCTGAACAGTAAATTACTATTTAGAAGTAATAAAACCCAACTAATTTTTCATGCCAATTGAATTAAAGTGGCTCGAATTATTTAGCAAATTGGCCTCTTAAGATGGGTGTTATTAAACGTTCAGGCGTTATTTTGCATACTACTGGACAAGTAGTACGGAAAAAAGGTGAGTTTTGTAATTTTGTTTTACCCAAACAATTTACAAAAACGCCCCACCCTTTAGTCAGTAAATTTAGTAGCTCTTTTTTGGACATCCGAGAAAGTGTCATCGAAACTTTATTTTTGGTCTGTAATAGACGTTATCACGAATTTAGCATTATGTGCTAAAATTTAGGCTGTCTTGTTTTAGGTTTGTTGCGATGAAACAAATTGACCCAAAACAGCGGACAGCCCTGCCCAGATTTAGGGCATTGACGAGTCTAAACCAAGTTTGTTACCAAACCTTGTTACCCGTCTTTAACCGCCACGTTGTTGCTTACTTACTTAGCTGTCTATACGCTGAAGGGTAAGTTGCGATTGTTGCCAAGTTTCAAGGAAGCGGCTAATAGTAGCCTTTATGGGAGCGTCTCTAAACTGGAATTTATGTTACTTTACCTAAAAGAAAACCCTCCGCAAAGTTACCACGGTTGCCTTTTCGAGCTTTCACAGGCAAAAGTGAGCGAATGGTTCAAGTTGCTGCTCCCGCTTTTAGCATCGTCACTGAAAGAGATGAACTTGCTGCCACCTGGTGGAAATGTGTTCAACTTTGCTTCAACGCAAGAGGTCGAATATTTGGCTGGTGATGTCGTTGAGCGGTCGGTGCCTCGTTCTACGTGTGGCCATACCCAAAAAGAGGAGTATAGTGGGAAAAAGAAGCAACACACCAATAAGAATTTTGCCATTGCCGCCCCGAATGGGCAAGTCCTTTTCCTGAGCGAGACCTATGAAGGGTCGGTACACGATAAGGCCATCTGGAATGAGATCGAATTCGACATCGAAGAACATACCGTCTTGTTGGATTCGGGCTTTGAAGGAGCTGAACAGCAGTGTCAGACCGTGGTGACACCTTTCAAAAAACCAAAGGGAAAAGAACTCTCGGACTCAAAGAAGGCTGTTAATACGGGTATCAGTAAGAAAAGAGCCATCATCGAGAATGTTTTCGAGATGATTAAACGACTCAGGATAAAGGGATTCGATAAAAGAAACTTAATCATGAAAATTGCAACGGGAATCCATAACCTAAGAATCAAAAATAAAACCCCATCTAAATAAATTCGTGATAACGTTTAATCATCAGAAAGGTTGTTCAAACGTGATGAAGCTGATGCAAACGAAGTTGAAAAATGACTTTGCTCTCGGAATTATCGACGAAGATAAACGAGTGATGTTTTATGCCGAAGAGTTTGAATTGTTGAATGATGTTGAAGGGCTGATAAAACTGCTCAAACATCCACGGCAAAATCATTTCATCATTTATATTTCTCCTGCTATGGAAAAGTGGCTTTTGACAGTTTCTCGAAGTCAGAATATAAATTTGAGTGAATTCGGTTTACCAACCGATGTAAAAGGATTGGTGAGTATTACCAAAACGACGAAAAGTGAGAATAATGACCCTTTTTCTTCTAATTTGAAAGACTTGTTTAAAACCCTGAAAATCAGTAGTTCGCCAATTATTGCAACACTCATTTTTTGGATTGAGTATTTGAAGGAAAATCCGTATGACGCTAATTTAGAACTGCTAAAGAACTAATCTCACTCCCCCTTCAAAACTCCCAAAGCCAACCAATTAGCAATAGCTTGACGATTATCAGGAATCAACAACCGCTTTTGATCGAAAGTGTTCTGGATGTTTCCCAACTCTATGTAAACCGTTGTTGGTTTGGTTTCACGGAGCATCCACAAATCACGGGAAGAAACTACGCCGTCATAACCACGACCCTTTTGGTGCGTTGTATATTCTTTTTTTATTGTGTTAAACATCGTGTTGGCAAGTGATTTGCCGTTGCTGCTGTTACTATTGTGGTAGAAGAAAACATCCACTTTTCGCCCCACGTAACGGGAGTCTACGTGCGTAACAATTACCCGTTGTGTTTTGTAACCTTTTTTTCGGTTAGCATAATATAATTTGTTGATGATTGAAGTCCGTTGATTTAAGCGTGCCTTTTGATTTAGCGGCATACTTTTTCCGCCCCAAACGGTTTCATCTTTGTCCATTGGTAGAATTCTCGCGTCTCTGATTCCATCGTTTTCATCGCGGGTTATCATATAAACGGTTGCTCCGTGACCGATTAAATTACGTGCTAATCGTAAACTCACATCGTACGCATACTCGTCTTCCGAAATCCAGACTTTGCCTTTTTTTGTCATCGCCCCGGGGTCAGGACCACCGTGTCCACTAACTATATAATAAGCATGACCCTTAAGCTTTGAATTGTAAATGGGCGTTTTAGCGTATTTCTTTCCGAAGATTTTATAATTGACAAATCTGGTAGCACCACCAAAAACTTCGGTTGGGTCGTTTGGTGAAGTTGTAGTAGATGCCAGACCGACAAATGCGATAACGACAAAGACACTGAGCAGCAGTCTTTTCATGGGTAAGTTATTGATTATTAGTAAGCAACGTAAAAGCTATAGTATGGCAAATGTAGTAAGATTATTGTTTTTGGGCAATATCTTTCCCTTTCTCAACGATCAATCTTATCATAAATTTTTCAAAACGACTCAAATCTGATAGCTTTACGCTACGTTAAAAATTAATAAGAAACTTATTCTGATTCGTTTACCGAAATCATATTCCCGAATTATTTCATCATATTTTCAATGAAAAAAAATAAAAGCGTACTTTTTCTCATCGTCAGCTTGTTTTTGACGTACGGTTGTAAAAATAATTCAAATGAATCAACCGCAATAGTAGAAACAAAACCTACGGTGACTGCCCCTTATTTTAACGCTGATTCGGCGTATAATTACGTAGCCGAACAAGTTGCTTTTGGTCCGCGGGTTCCGAATACTGCTGCCCACAAAGAAACTGCCGCGTGGATAATCAGTGAATTAAAAGGGAGCGGGTTAGAAGTAATTGAGCAGGATTTTAAAGCTACTACTTACGATAATAAAATCCTTAATGCGAAGAATATAATTGCGTCTTACAATCCAGCGGCTACAAAACGCATTTTACTTGCTGCTCATTGGGACTCCCGCCCGTTTGCTGACAAAGATGACGAACGCAAAAACGAAGCCATTGCCGGAGCAAACGACGGCGGGAGCGGCGTTGCTGTTTTGTTAGAGATTGCGAGAACAATTGCCGCTGCCGAGGTTAAACCGACCGTCGGAATTGACTTCATTTTCTTTGATGCTGAAGATTGGGGAACGCCTGAAGGTTATACCGGAGCAGCTGATTTAGAATACGGTGGTTACTGCTTAGGTTCAACTTACTGGTCTAAGAATTTACATAAGCCTAACTACTCAGCCTATTTCGGAGTTTTGCTGGATATGGTGGGAGCAAAGGGAGCGACTTTTCGTCAGGAAGGATACTCCTTGCAAATTGCCCCAAGCGTGGTTAAGAACGTATGGAATACGGCAAGTCAGATGGGTTTCAGTCAGTATTTCGTGAACGAGAAAATGGAAGGTGGAATCACAGACGATCACGTTCCTATTATTCAGAATACAGGCATTAATATGATAGATATTATTGATTTAAAACGTACCGAAAATACTTTTTTTGCGGGACATCATACCCACGAGGATGACATGGATGTAATTGATAAAGGGACTTTAAAAGCCGTTGGGCAAACTGTTTTGCAGGTGGTTTATCAGGAGTAGGGGAGTGGCATGGATTAAATTACTGTCCCTTAATTTCAGAGAGCCTTTCCCAAATATTAAGTATTCTATTTTTTCTGTTTTCTCTATTTGAGAAATCTAAATTGGCAGAAATTTCATCCGTGATGAAAGGTCGCTTACACAATAGTATTATTTGCTCGATGATATAGTCTTTGATGTTACTTTCTGCCGAAGTAATATCATTTTCAATCGTTGTTCGATTATTGAATAGGTAAATGATGTCCTCAAAATCGCTATTTAATCTGTAATCGCTGCCGTGCCGTTTAGATTTTAACGCTTCAAATTTTGAACCGATGAAATAAAGCAGTTGAAAAAGGGTTATGTTTTGCCCATTACTCAACGTAAGAGGTGTGGTGTTTTTGGCACCTACCTCGTACCATTTATTGGTAAACCCCAGCACCTCTCCACTTGTGGGCATGATATCTACTATTATGTCATGATAAACATACCTGCATATTACGCCAGAGTTTGTTTCATTCGCAAAACCCGCTGCTCGCAGCTTATCTTCTAAATATGCAAATTTTGAATACGAAATCAACTCTACAACTACGTCAATGTCGTCTGTCGGGCGGGATTCTTCTTTGGCGGGGTCGTCGCAATATAACTCTACAACTGCACCTCCCACAAAAATCACCTTTTCAACTACCTCTTCAAGGGCTTTTGCAATTACTTGTAACCTTACAATGTTTTTGTGATTGGCCATCCTTCGTTGATTATTTCTTTCAGTAGCTGGAATGATATTTCCGCAACTCTGCTTTTTCCAGTTCTAATACCATCTAATAGAGCAAATACTTCGTATAACTTCTCATTTTTAAGACTAACTGCCGGAACGGTATGGTAAAGCGGTTCTATTAATAACCCTCTTTTTGTACCTTCTGCGTGTTCCCAAACAAACGTTTCTTCTGAAATAATTTCATCTTGTAGAGGTGAAGCACTGTGAGCAGTCGGGACTCCTCTACCGATACCAGTTGGGTGAACAGGAAAAACATACTTTAAGCCACATTTGATAAAATCGAGTAATGCTAATTTGTTAATTTCTTTCAATTTAGGATTACTTATCAATCCCGCATAAGCTGACCGAGCCAATGATTCTGATACCTCTGACTGACTTATTTCCAACAATTCAGCAATTTGTTTATTATTTGGAGGAATGAACATAAATTTCCTCCCAGCTATTTCACCTATGGAAATAGCTGGTATGGTAAGTAATACTAAAATATCTTGCGGCCGCATTCCACTATGTTTTTTCATTCTACCGTCAATTGATTCGTGATTTGCAATTTGCAATTTGCAAATCACGAATGCAACTTTTTTCTATAGATTCGTGTAATTCCACCGACAAATTTTTGATAAACCTATGTTCTCAACCCTTCCCGAAAATTTCCGAACCCACGGCTTATCCGCCGATATTCGTACGTTACTCTTGTTACAGAAAGCAATTGACAAAGATCTGATACGCACATTAGGTGATATTTTTACAGTACTGAAAGGGGTTGTTGTGAAAGACCCACAGCAAATCGGACCGTTTATAAAAGCGTTCTACGATTACTTTCTGGGAATAGAAATTAAACCAAACGAAAGCCTGAACGATGCTGTTCTGCGGTCGGAAGTATTTAAGGATTGGCGGGAAAATTTAGAAATAAACGAAAACGTCGAAACTCCTGATGCCGAAGAATTAGTCACAAAGTTTTTGGACGAGGTTCACCTCACTTCGTACGACATCAAAAAAGTACTCGACGGAAAGGAAATCTTCGATAAAGACAATCCTGACCTCGAAGATAATCAAGCTGATACGCCCGAAGGAGAAGCCAAACGTCAGCTCGATAAAATGGCGGATTACTCCGATTTATCTCTCGAAGAGTTATTAGAACGTATGAAGCGAGTGGCGGAGCAACAGAAAACGAAGCATTCGGGCGGAAGTCACTGGATTGGTACGGGCGGAATTTCGCCGTACGGTCACGGGGGAGCGGCGAAAAACGGCGTTCGGGTTGGCGGTACGGGCGGTGGCAAAATGGCGAGAGCCGTTCTAAACGACAAAAATTACTTCCCCGTTGATTTAGATAAACTCGTAAACGACGATAATATTGATGCGGCGTTGGCTTCGTTGAAAGGAATCGTGGAAGAATCTGCTCAGGATAAACTTGACGTAAAATTCACGATAAAGGAAGGCTTGAAACGAGGTGGATTATTCATTCCCGAAATAAGGAAAGTACAACAAGAGAAATTACAGGTTATTCTATTAATTGACAACGGTGGTTATTCGATGTCGCCTTACGTGAAAACTATTCGGCAGCTATTTCGAAAGATGAAAACCCGTTTTGCCCATGATTTGGAAACCTACTATTTCCACAATACTATTTACGATAACGTCTATTCTGACGTTCACCGAACAAAACCCGTGAAAATTGAAAAGTTGCTGAACAAAGACCCAAATTACCGCATTTTTATTATGGGAGATGCCGCCATGGCTCCGTACGAATTGACGCAATCTACGCTTGATGTTTACAAAAAACTGACTGATAAATTCAAGAAGATAGCGTGGCTCAATCCCGAACCGCTGCACTACTGGCAGTCTACGCTGACAATAAATGTATTGAAAGAATTAGTGCCGATGTACCCCATGACCCCGAGGGGCATTGAAAATGCCGTTCGAGAAATGAATAAGCGGGTGGATATTTAAATGTTTGTGGTCGGTTGTTCGATTTTATCACCGTTGAAAATTACCGTTCGCAAGTGATTCTTACTCACTTAAATTTCTCCAAAATATAATAATCTCGATCTTCTTTTTTGACGCTGTTTCTGCTCTTTGCGGATAATATCCAAAACGCTAAACCCAAAATAGAAAACGTCAAGAATATTGCCCACTCAAAAGGCCAGGCTAAGGCTACGGGACTGCTCGGGAAAACCATAATTGCGAGAATTACGATGGAACCGACAACTCCGATATAGCCTAAAACTACACCGCCTGGTGCTTTGAACGGTCGGTGTAGATTCGGAAATTTCTTTCTCAAAGTTAAAAACGAAGCAGAAACACCGAAGAAGGCAATCACGATGCACAACGAACCCACATTTACGAATGCCGTCATTGCTCCCGGACCTAATAGCGAAGCTACAAAAGTGGCAACGCCGCTGAATAGAACTGCCTTGTAGGGAGTTTGATGTTTGGGATGCGACTGACCCAAGGCGGGCATCATTATTTTCCCTCTTCCCATCGCAAAAAGTACCCGTGACCCTGCAAGAAAAAAACCGTTCCAGCTTGTAAGTAAACCCACGATTGCGGTGATAAGAATAAGTTTTACCAAAAAAGGCGACTCGGTGGCTATTTCAAATGCTCTTGCGGTCGGTAATTTACTGTCGAGGATTTCGTGCCACGGAGCGGCAATTGACGTACTCATAATAAGTAGCATGTAAAACCCTACCGCCGACACGATAGAAATTGGTATGAGCAAACCAATCGTTTTGGGCGATACAGAATCGTTCGCTTCTTCGGCGGCTTGCGGAATGGTATCAAAGCCGACAAACCAAAACGGAACGGTCACTAAAACCATGGCGATACCCGCCCAAACCGAACCTGTATCGTTTGTAGAAAATAACGGGTCGAGATTGTTGAAATCGCCCATAATCATTCCGGCGATGACAAAAACGAACGTAAGACTTATAAATACAATGGTTAACCCAACCTGAAACCGTGCCGAGTTTCTAACTCCGGTGTAATTTATTGCACTAATCAGCAATACAAAAAAAGCACTCAACGCAATGTGTGAAAAGTAAATGGGGCTGCCATTCACGGTGTATAATTGCCAATAATCAAGCGACGGAATTAAATAACTGATCACTTTGCTGATTGAAACTGCTTCGAATGCGGAAACCGATAAATATCCAAATACTAAAAACCAACCCACCAAAAATGACTTGGAAGTACCGTACGCTTTGTAGGCGTACGCAACTTCTCCTCCCGAAAGCGGTAACGCGGAGGTTACTTCGGCGTAACACAACCCGATGGCAAGCATGAGTAATCCGCCCAACGCAAAGGCGATGACCGAACCTAACGGACCGGCATTAGACAGCCATGAACCCATTGCGGTAACCCAGCCCACGCCAATCATTGCCCCAAATGCTAAACTGAACATTCCGGCTTTACCAATTCCTTTGTGAAGTTGGGGTCTTTGAAATTCAGTTTGTGGAGTCATAGAGTGTTAAAGCGAAGAAAATGAATGAAAAATAGAAGTGAGCCCGTCATCAGGCACAATTTCAAAGCTACTGAATTAATTCGCTAAGTTAAATTTTAGGGGGATGTTTGGGGGATTTACTGATTGATAAACTTTTGTTGTTTTTTTGGTAAAAGACCACGTTTATGAATGCTTTACTGAGCCGAATTACGATAAATCCTGATATTTGCCACGGGAAACCGACAATCAGAAATATGAGGTATCCCGTTGAGTTAATTTTGGATTTGTTATCTTCTGGAATGACCAATGCGGAGATTTTAGACAATTACCCTGCGTTAGAACCTGACGATATCAGAGCTTGTTTAGCCTTTGCTTCGAGGCTAACAAAAGTAAAGTCTGTTCATCGCATTGCTGTATGAAGTTTATTATAGATGCCCAACTTCCATTTGCTTTGTGTAAACATTTGTTTTGACGTAATTTATACCGATAGTTTACCCAATAAAGAATTTACTTCTGACAGCGAAATAAGAAATATCTCCGTCAGCGAAAATCGTATAGTGATTACTAAAGATGCGGATTTTCTGGACTCGTATTATATTAAGTCTATTTCTCCTAAGTTACTTTTAGTTACAACAGGAAACACTCGTAATAGAGACTTAATCACACTCTTCGACTTACATATATCAAAAATTACAAGTCTATTCGATCAGCACTCTTTTGTTGAATTAAGCAATGAAGAGATAATTGGACACGAATAAAAGTAGATTGTTGTCTTCAAAGGAGAATCCTCTGGAAAGTAAGAGTTAAAGTAAAGTCCAAGAAAAATCAATTTCCACGACTTTTAAGTCGTGGGCAATAAAGATTTTCTGGGTAGTTGGCTTTAGCTTAACCTGTAATAGTTGCCTGATTCGTTGCCTTCGAGTAAAACTCGAAAAACGCAGCTCCAAAGGAGAATCCTTCGGAGAGCAAAGTTGAAACGCCTGATTATGTAAATGCAATAGAGCTTTTTCTTAAGAAGTTATATAGGAATATAACTATTAAGGAAAAGGAGATTTCACACTTTAGCATGCAAAGTATTGACGCTGACATTGAGTATAAAAGGGCAAAGGTTATTAAACAAAATGCAACTCAACGAAACGGCATTTTCGATACTTATCAGAATAAAATAGATGCAATAATAACATCTCCGCCTTACTTATGCATGATAGACTACACGTATGGTCAAAGACTTTCATATTTGTGGTTATTTCCTGAAATGATGTCTGACGATTACACTAATGAGATTGGTTCAAGACCTAGTAGAAGCAAGAAGAATGCAGTAGAAAAGTACTATTCTGATATGAGAAACTTTTTTCGCAATGCGTCAACAGTAATAAAAACTGGAGGTTTGTTATGTATGGTATTAGGAGAACCAAATGCTAAAAAGTATAGAGATTTAGACATAATTGATGAGTTATTTGCCATCGCTAATCAAGAAGGGTTCGATTTTATTTGGTCGAATAAAAGAACCGTTCAATGGTCGCGAGATGCATCTATTTCAAACTTTGATACTGAAACAATTTCAGTTCACCGAAAATCATAGTAGTATGAACTAACGATTGCAATTGATATAGAGGGAGTATATTCCATCAGGGGTAAAAATGTAAAAACAAACAAAGTCATTACTCCGTAGGAGTTACACATTCAACGTAAAAATCCTGCAAGGTTTTCAAAACCTTACAGGATTGGTTTATTACAATATTCCTCCCAAAAATTTCATCGTTTCTTCCTGCACGGTTTTCCAATCGTCTGACATGACGTAGGACGCAATTACGTGGTTGCCCGTTTCGGGAAATGGCATCGCTTTCTTTTTATCGGCGGGAGTGCTGATTGTTTCAAACATATGAAGCATAGCGGGTACAGAAACTACCTTGTCTTGGTTTTCTTCGTCTTTATAATAATACGCCATGAAGGTCGGGCAGGTTATCTTTTCAAACGTTTCGTCGGTCATGGTGTGGGTGAGCATATTTTGTAATGCTACTACGCCTTCTAAGCGGTAATTCATGCTCCAAAACTTAGGTTGAAGTTCGTTTTTGGGCGGATATGTGCGGTTCTCGCCGCCCGTCACTTGTCGGGCTATTTGTAAGCCCCACGGATCGTCTAATAACTCAGCGTTGCTGTCATAGACTTTTATACACGGCGAATACAATACAATCGCTTTTAAATCAGGATGTTGTGAAGCCAAGTAGGTTGTCAACGCTCCGCCCATTGATGTGCCAACTATCACCACTTCGTCGCCCAATTGTTGCCCAATAGCGAGGGCTTCTTCGGCAGTATTTATCAAGGCATCGGCGGTGAGGTTTTTCATCGTAGAATCTCCCAAGTCAACGCCGTGGCCGGCTAATCTTGCGAGGTAGAGATTTGACTTGAAATGCTCCGCTAAATTAGTATGAACGGGTGCACCTTCTTCGCGGCTTGCCGAGAAACCATGAATGTAAACGAACGCCACGGGTGTTTTCTGTCTTGTGCTGTCTGCCCACACAATTTTGGCTTCGTTGCCGGGCTTTACGCCGGGCGTATTGGCTTCTTTTTGGGCAACGTACTTTTCCAATTCATCCGCAGAGGTAGGAATGTTAAAGGTTGGAATAGTTAGGGTAGGGGCTTCAGGCTTTGGTCCGGCGTAGTACGCTACGGCACTTCCGCCAATCAATACGCCGACGGCGATGAGTATTTTTTTCATTAATATTTAGTTCGTTTGAGATGAAGTTAATGTAAACAAGCAGACGATGAGTGTGTTCAACTGTATTTTAAACGTCGAATATAGCATTCTGTAGAGGATTAACAAAAGAGTTCACTTTTTATCCACACAACTCGTGGAACATTGTGTAAAAAATTCGTGGAACATTTGTTGTTACTTCAAACAATTAAGATGAAATTTGAGCAATCATTTCCATAATCAGAAGCAAATGGGTAAAATTATCGCGATTGCCAATCAAAAGGGCGGCGTCGGAAAAACCACAACAACTATAAACCTCGCAGCGAGTCTTGCGGCATTGGAGTTTAAAACGCTCATCGTTGATGCTGATCCGCAGGCAAATGCCACGTCTGGTTTGGGTTTTAATCCGAAAGAGGTTGAGAATAGCATTTATGAATGTATGGTTTCGGGAATTAAACCCGCTGACATTATTACTGAAACGGACTTCCCGAACCTATTTTTGCTGCCTTCTCATATTGATTTAGTTGGTGCTGAAATCGAGATGATTAACCTGCCCAATCGGGAGGAAAAGATGAAGGAATCACTGGCGACTATTAAAGACCAGTACGATTTTATCATTCTGGACTGTTCGCCGTCGCTCGGTTTAATCGTAATCAATTGCTTGACGGCTTCTGATTCAGTCATTATTCCTGTTCAGTGCGAATACTTTGCTTTGGAAGGCTTGGGTAAACTACTCAACACGTTGAAGATTATTCAACAACGTCTGAACCCTGCTTTGAGCATTGAAGGAATTCTATTGACGATGTACGATTTACGCGTGCGATTATCAAATCAGGTAGTGCACGAGGTAACTTCGCATTTCAAAAATATGGTTTTCCAAACACTTATTCCCCGCAATATAAGGCTTTCAGAATCACCAAGTTACGGTATTCCGACTATCGCTCAGGATGCGAGTAGCAAGGGGGCAATTAGTTACCTGAACTTAGCCCGGGAAATTGTTACGAAAAATGGACTTTTAGCCTAATTCCAGGTTGGATAAAGTCAGGCGTTTTTCAATTTAAAATACTATTAAAAAGCTAAAAGCCAAAGGCTGATAGCGATAAGCTAATAAAAATGGCAGCAACAAGTAAAGACAGAAAAATAGGTTTAGGACGTGGGTTGGGAGCATTGTTGTCTGATTCGGGTTCTGGAAACTCAAATAATGAGCAAAACGTGACCCGACGTTTTGATGCTATCAGCTCGATGAATGAAATTTCGGTGTACGACATTGAGACTAACCCGTTTCAACCCCGTACGCACTTTGATCAAGAAGCTCTTAAAGAACTATCCGAATCTATCAAGCTGCAAGGTATCATTCAACCGATAACCGTTCGGCAGATTGACAATAATAAGTACCAGCTTATTTCGGGAGAACGCCGTTTACAGGCGTCCAAAATGGTTGGACTGAAAACGATTCCGGCTTATGTCCGCACCGCCGATGATCAGCAAATGCTGGAAATGGCATTGATTGAGAACATTCAGCGGGAAAACCTTAATGCTATTGAAATTGCATTGAGTTACCAGCGGCTCATAACCGAGTGTCAGTTAAAGCAAGAGCAACTCGGTGACCGAGTAGGTAAAAATCGCACGACGGTGAACAACTATATGCGTTTGCTTAAACTTCCACCCGAAATTCAAGCATCAGTGCGTGATACTAAGATTTCAATGGGGCACGCCCGAGCGTTGGTCAGTATTGACGATCGGGAAGTACAAATGAAGATTTTTCAAAGTATTTTGGACGAAGACTTAACGGTGCGTAAAGTGGAAGATGCTGCTCGTGCGTTCAATAACCCGGATACTTTGGTTAGTGACAAGACAAAACGTAAAGTTTCTTCCAAAAGGGAAATTACTTCGTTACAATCTAAACTGGCTTCGCATTTCGGTTCTAAAGTAACTATTAAAGCCGACGATTTGGGTAAAGGTGAAATCAGAATCCCCTTCATCTCAAAAGAAGATCTCGATCGAATTTTGGTTGCAATGAGTACAAACGAAACCAATTAATCGTTAAAGTTGGGAAATTAAAGATATTAGATTAGATATGTTAGTTTTTCCCGACTTGAGCAAATCCTTTCTTTGGAGGGGCGACCGATGCTCGATGGGTAATACGTCGATTTTTTCTTTAACTGTCACTCAAAATTTCCCAAATCCAAATCCACGAAGTTGACAAAGTACTTAGCTGGCTTTTTACTGTTATTTTCTATAACCTTCGCGTTTGCACAGGCAGATTCGTTGCGAAGTGTCAGCGATACCCTCGTCGTTTTGGCCACAGATACAACCAGTAAAAAAGAGCTTAAAATTAAAAAGCCGAAAACGGGTGTTCTAAAACAAGCCCTTTATTTAGAACCGCTCACGGTCGAAAATACTCCAGGAGCGGCTTTTATACGTTCGGTTGTGCCGGGATTAGGTCAAATTACCAACAATCAAAAATGGAAAGCTCCCATAGTTTGTGCGGCTGCCGCGAGTGGAATTGCTACTATTAGTTACTGGGGAAGTAGATTTAAAGGGTATAAAAAAGAAATATTGGTTTCTGATGCCGCCGGAGAAACTTCGAGTACTTTTCAGCCTGCTAAAGGTCTTTTTGATGGCGGATTGAACATCGGATTTAAAGAAAATAATAGCGTTGAACCCGTCACTATTGATAACACCCGCTTC
>JBLHXN010000020.1:0-39474 GCA_047630355.1 Spirosomataceae bacterium
ACTTAAACGCCGACAACGTCTTCGCTTTTGATTTCGGTGATAAAATCCAACGTGCTCAGTTATCTAACAAGAAATTGAACAAGTCTGTAAAGTTCGACTTTATCGAAGGAGAGTCAAAAGGGAATTATCTAGAATTTAAATTAGAGAACAGTAACTTGGACAGTACTTGTTATTTATACGTAACTGATTATTCTCCAGCAGCCGACGAAGACGACCTCGTTGATATGTGGGACAGATTGATTGACGACCTTAAAAATATCATTGGTGGTTGACCTGATTTCTTAAATCAACTTAAATGATTTGGTTGACCGGTTTTTTACGCTGAAATTTGTGTCAAATATACGATATGCGTAAAATTGACAAACTTACTTTAAAGGCATTCTTTAGCCCTTTTCTGCTTACAACGACCATTGTCGTATTCATCTTCCTGATTCGTTTCATCATGCTCTACTTCGACGAGATTGTCGGCAAAGGGCTTGATTTAGAAACTTACGGGCTTCTTTTTGGGTATTTTGCGTTGATGACGGTTCCCCTATCGCTACCGCTCGCCATCTTGCTTTCAGCGTTGATGTGTTTCGGAAATCTGGGGGAGCACACAGAATTAACCGCCATTAAATCGGCGGGTATTCCGTTGTTCCGCACCCTAGCCCCTACTATAACTGTAGCAGCATTAGTTACCATCGGGGCATTCTTCTATAATAATCATATTACTCCTTGGGCGAATCTTAAAGGATTTTCGCTACTCTGGGATATTAAAACTACTAAGCTGACGCTGAATATAAAAGAAGGCGTATTTTATAACGAGATTCCCGGTTATCGTATAAAAGTCAACGAAAAGTTTGAAGATAAGGAAGCTCTGAAAGGAATTATCATTTATGATCACACCAAAAATGATGGTAACTCAAACGTAACATTGGCTGACTCCGGCAGGATGTACACCATGCACGATGATGAGTTTCTGGTCTTTGAATTATTCAACGGGTACAACTTCAGTGAGTACAGAGGGGATAACATGTACAATAACGATACCCGATTCCTTAAAAATAAATTCAGTCAGAATAAATTCATTTTTTCGCTCTCTTCGTTCAGCATGCAGCGAACCGATGAAAATCAGTTCAAATACCACGAGTACATGAAGAACATTGACCAATTGGTCAATCAAATAGACTCAACGACTGTACTTTTAGCAAAGAGTCGCGATACTCAGGCGATGGTTACCAAGCGTAGTTACAACTATATGTTTAGAGAAGTAGAACCAGTTCCTAAAATTGATTCTGTTACTAAAGACACTACTGGTTTCTATGATGTAAAGCCCGGGCCGTGGGTTGATGAAAAATTCGAATATTTAAATAGCGGTTACCGAAAAGAAGAATCTATGGAATCTTCGAAGTCTTCGGTGCAAAGTCTTCTATCTCAGGTAAAATCGGGAAATATTTCTATCTCCGCTAAGCAGAAGGAGCTTTTCCGAGCAGAAGTAGAGAAGTGGCATAAGTACACTATGTCATACGCTTGTTTCGTCATGTTTGTGATTGGTGCTTCCTTAGGTACGATTATAAAAAAAGGCGGCTTCGGTATCCCACTGTTAGTGGGAGTTTCGTTCTTCATATTAATGTACGTCCTGATGCAGTTAGGAGATAAATACGCAAAAGAAGGCATTTGGTACGTTTTCCCTGCGGTTTGGATGCCGGATTTCGTGCTTAGTTTAATCGCAGCTTATTTCCTTTATACCGCCACCAACGACTCCAAATTATTCGACGTAGATTTCTATCGAACTACCTTCAATCAAATCAAAGCAAAGATTGTTCGGTAATCTAATTAGTGCTACTTTTGCATGTTTAATTTTTTAACATCACTAATCTAAGTTAGGATACATGTATTTAACTTCGGACAAGAAGCAAGAAATCTTTGAAGGTCAAGGATTTAATGGTAACACAGAAGACACCGGTTCACCGGAATCTCAGGTTGCCCTATTTACGTACCGCATCAGTCACCTGACTGAGCACTTGAAAGTACATAAGCACGATTATTCAACCCGTTTAGGTCTACTTAAACTTGTTGGTAAGCGTCGTTCACTACTCAACTATCTTCAAAAGAAGGATATTGAACGTTACCGTGCTCTTCTCCTCAAATTAGGCATTCGTAAATAAAAAAATAGGGGGAATCCACGTCTGTTGGGTTCTCCCATTTTTCTACAGAACACATTAGCTTTTTAAATAGGTCCCCGCGGAAATTAAAGGATATTATCTGTTGCGGCTAAAGCGGAAAACGCAACTCAACAACCCATTTATGTTTACAGTACACTCCAAGACCATCAGTATGCCTGATGGCAAAGAAATTAAAATTGAAACCGGCAAAATGGCACGTCAGGCAGACGGAGCTGTTGTGGTGAGTTCTGGCAAAGCCATGATCTTAGCAACCGTAGTTGCCACTCAAGATGCCCGCGAAGGCATCGACTTTTTACCATTATCGGTTGATTATCAGGAAAAATTTGCTTCAAACGGCCGTATTCCAGGAAGCTTTCAGCGTCGTGAAGGACGTTTGAACGATTATGAGGTACTAACCTCTCGTTTGATTGACCGTGCCTTACGCCCTATATTTCCGAGTGATTACCACGGAGACGTACAAGTAATGGTATCATTAATATCTTCTGATCCGGAAATCCAGCCAGATTCTCTTGCCGCATTGGCAGCATCTTCTGCACTCGCAATTTCTGACATCCCGTTTAACGGACCTATTTCAGAAGTTCGTGTTGCGAAAATTGACGGAGAATATGTTGTAAACGCCTCTACTACGCAGCTTCTAAATGCTACCGTAGATTTAATCATCGCCGGAACTGACAAAAACGTCATCATGGTTGAAGGCGAATGCGAAGAATGCTCGGAGCAAGAAATGATTGAAGCAATTAAAATTGGTCACGCAGCAATTCGTACCCAAGTTGCTGCTCAAAATGAATTAACATTAATGGTTGGTGCAACCGTGAAACGTACTTACGAGCACGAAGAAAAGGACGACGAAGAATTAAAAGAAAAGGTTATGACCGACCTGTACGACAAAGTGTACGCAGTAGGTCGTGAAGGCGGAGATAAAACTGCCCGAAAAGATGGTTACAAGTCAATTCTGACTGAATACCTTGAGCAATTCGCCGATGACGAAAGTGCCAATGTAGGATTAATCAAGAAGTACTTTAACAAAACGAAGTATAAAGCATCCCGGGATCTAGTATTGAACGAAAGCAAGCGTTTAGACGGTCGGGCATTAGACGAGATTCGTCAAATCCAATGCGAAATCGACGTACTGCCTTCAGCACACGGTTCGGCTTTGTTTACTCGTGGAGAAACTCAGTCACTTTCTACCACAACGCTTGGTACCAAGAAGGATGAAATGATTGTGGATCAGGCGATGGTTTCTGGTTACTCAAAATTCTTCCTTCATTATAACTTCCCTGGTTTTTCGACGGGTGAGGTTCGTCCAAATCGTGGAGCTGGCCGTCGTGAAATTGGTCACGGTAATTTAGCCCAACGTGCGTTAAAGAAAGTGCTTCCAAATTTGGATGACAACCCATACACCATTCGTATCGTTTCGGATATTTTAGAATCAAACGGTTCGTCTTCAATGGCGACGGTTTGTGCCGGATCTTTATCATTAATGGATGCTGGTATTCACATCAAAGCTCCTGTATCAGGAATTGCGATGGGTTTGATTACTGATCCAGAGAATGACAAATGGGCAGTTCTTTCAGATATTTTAGGTGATGAGGATCACTTAGGAGACATGGACTTTAAAGTAACCGGAACTGAAAAAGGTATCACAGCTTGTCAAATGGACATTAAGTGTGATGGTCTTCCTTTTGAAATTTTGGAGAAAGCTTTATTGCAAGCCAAAGAAGGACGTTTACACATCCTAAAAATTATGAACGATACAATTTCGGAGCCTCGTCCGGAATTAAAGCCTCACACTCCGCGTGCCGAGACTATCGTAATTGATCGTGAATTTATTGGTGCAGTAATCGGGCCCGGCGGTAAAATTGTTCAGGAAATCCAACGTGAAACCGGAACAACCGTTAATATCGAAGAAAAAGATAACCGTGGTTATGTAACCATATTTGCCATTGACGGACCGAGCATGGAAAAAGCTCGTAACTGGATTAAGAATATCGTAATGGTACCAGAAGTTGGAACCGTTTATGATGCAAAAGTAAAATCTATCCAGCCGTTTGGTGCATTCGTAGAATTCTTGCCTGGTAAGGAAGGCTTACTTCATATTTCCGAAATTACTTGGGAGCGTCTGCCAAGCATGGACGGCGTAATGGAAGTTGGTGAAGAAGTACAAGTTAAACTAGTTGAAATAGATCAAAAATCGGGTAAGTACCGTCTTTCTAAGAAAGCATTACTTCCACGTCCTCCGCGTGATGAAAGTCAAGATCGGGAACGTCGCGAAAACCGTGGACCAAGAAAAGATTGAACATAACTGGTTATCAATTACGTTATAGAATAGTCCGTACGATTGGTGCGGGCTATTAAAAGTTCACACTAGTTTAACCAAAAGCAAAAGATTAAGAATGAGACAGCTAAAAATTAGTAAACAGATAACCAATCGTGAGAGCCAGTCGTTAGACAAGTACTTACAGGAGATTGGTAAAGTTGATTTACTTACGCCCGATGAAGAAGTAATCTTAGCCCAAAAAATAAAACAAGGAGACCAACTTTCACTTGAAAGGTTGACAAAAGCCAACCTTCGATTTGTAGTGTCTGTTGCCAAACAATATCAAAATCAAGGACTTTCATTAGGTGATTTAATTAACGAGGGAAACCTTGGTTTGATTAAAGCCGCTCAACGTTTTGACGAAACCCGTGGTTTTAAATTCATTTCGTACGCCGTTTGGTGGATTCGTCAGTCAATTTTGCAGGCACTTGCTGAGCAATCTCGTATTGTACGTTTACCGCTCAACCGAGTTGGTTCATTAAACAAAATCTCTAAAACATATTCTGAATTAGAGCAGAAATTTGAGCGTGAACCTTCTCCGGAAGAATTAGCAGAAGTACTTGAAATTTCGGCGAATGAAGTGGTTGATACCATGAAAATTTCCGGACGTCACGTATCGGTTGATGCTCCTTTCGTTCAGGGTGAAGAGAACAGTCTTCTTGATGTATTAGAAAACGATACCGAAGTAAGACCTGATCAGGAATTAATGAACGATTCACTTCGTCGTGAAGTACTTCGGGCATTATCAACGCTGACTCCACGGGAAGCTGAAGTAATCATGTATTATTTCGGATTGAACGGTGAGCAAGCAATGACGTTAGAAGAAATTGGCGAAAAATTTAATTTGACTCGCGAGCGTGTGCGTCAAATTAAAGAAAAAGCGATTCGTCGTTTGCGTCAAACTTCGAGAAGTAAAGCCCTCAAAGCATATTTAGGATAATATAATTCTAAACAAATTATTTAAGAGGCACTTTTATGTGCCTCTTTTTTTATGACATGGCGATAATACAAACACTAATAGATTGCGTAGAAGTCTGTGCAGAAAAAGGAATCGAAAACGTAATTCTCTGCCCCGGTTCTAGAAATGCCGCTTTGATTGTGGCATTCGAGCAAAATCCAAAAATAAACTGCTTTAGTATCAGTGACGAACGTGCCGCCGCATTCGTGGCGATGGGAATGGCGTTGGAATCCAAGAAAACAGTCGCGATAGTATGTACTTCAGGTACTGCCGCCCTTAATTTTATTCCCGCCGCTGCTGAAGCAATCCTCCAAGAAATACCACTACTTATCTTGACCGCCGACCGGCCACCGGAATGGATTAATCAATACGACGGACAAACAGTTTTTCAGAACGGTGCGTTTGGGCAACACGTAAAACGGAATTTTGCGTTACTTCCGGATTATGAAAAATCAGACGTTGATTGGTTTGCAAACCGCGTCTTTAATGAAGCAATAAATCTTTCCCAACAGCCGCCACTCGGTCCCGTTCAAATCAATATTCCAATTCGTGAACCTTTCTATCCCGCCGACAATGAAGTTGTGCAAAGTAAGACAAGTGTACATATTATCTCTAATGCTTTAATTAAAAAAAGCATTGACGAGAAATTGGCTAAAGATTTAGTGAACGAAATTGAAAGTTCGGCGTCTGTTTGGATAGTTGTCGGACAGCAGAACGATCCAGAATTAGACATCGCTTTGGCGGAAATTAAAGAGCTACCTAATGTCTTGATTATCGGAGATGTAATCTCTAATGTAGAAAGTCAAATTGACTCGCAGGACATTTTGTTTAAGCAATCGCTTCCTGATTTCAAGCCGGATTTATTAATCACCTGTGGAAAGTCTCTGATTACTAAAAGCTTAAAATTATTTTTACGGAATAGCAAAGTTCGTAATCATTGGCATGTGCAGGAGTCCGAAACTATCCGAGATCCGTATCAATCCGTTTCAGAATTATTTAACATTAATCCAGTTGACTTTTTTAACTCGTTGCATTTCACAAGTGATTCGTTTCAACAAAAAAGTGAGAGCCTTTCTCAACTCATAAAACACGATCAAAAAATAATTGATGCATTAAGGTCTAAAATGCAATATCTAACCTTCTCAGATATTCACTGCGTAAATACACTATTATCTATAACTGAAAAAAATAGTGTTTTGCACTTGGGAAATAGTTTGAGCGTGAGATATGTAAATCTTTTGAAACACAAGCTTAATGCCAAAAGCATTATTGTCGAATGTAATCGCGGGACGAGCGGAATTGAAGGAACTTTGAGTACAGCAGTTGGTTACGCGATGAGTACAAACAAAAAGGTTTACTGCTTAATCGGTGATGTTTCTTTTCAATACGATAAAAATGCTCTTTGGCACAACTACATTCCGGATAATTTAAAAATAATTGTGTTGAATAACAGCGGCGGAAACATTTTCAGAATGATACCAGGGCCGAAAAGTCAGTCTGCTTACAAAGAGTTTTTTGAAACAACCCAACAGCATTCGGCTAGAAGAATAGCCGAACACTATAAGGTTGACTATTTACCGATAAGAAATATTTCCGAAACTACAGAGGTGAGTAGCTTCTTAAAAAAAGCGGGTTGCTCAATAATCGAATTTTTCACTGAGCCAGAAGAGAACGAACGAGCTTTTAAAGAGTTAATGAATATCAAGATTTCATAATTCAGCCTTCGATTTGCCATCTTCGAGCGTTGCTCCGGTGGCAAAATATGCTTTCGCTTGGCGGGAGTTTCTCGCCGCTTTTTCGTTGAGTCCGAGATAATAATAGATAAGCACCGTTCCAGGGTCTTTCATCTCCGCTTGGACAAATAAGTCTTTGGCGGCGGAATAATTACCCTTCAAATAATTCAATAATCCTCTATTTCTTAGGTAATAACTATTATCCGCAAGATTTTTGGAAACTATATCCAATTCTCCTTCCCCTTTGATTAATTCATTGTTTATCAACAAACTATAAGCGTAGTTATTTCGATACAAATTATTGGTTGGTTCTAACCTGACCGCAGTTTCGGCGTGATAAAGTGATTTGGAAACTTTATCGATTATTCCGTAGAGGAAAGCCAAATTATTATGTGCTGCTGCACCCTCAGGATTTATTTCAATGGCACGAATGAGACTTTCCTGAGCAAGCGGGTAATTTCGCTCTTCAATGTAACTGTACCCAAGATTGGTAAACGCCTGACTATTTTCGGGTTTCAGAGAAATTGCTCTTTTAAAATCGATAATCGCCGCTCCGGTGTTATTGACATTCATATATACAAAACCACGGGCAACGTAAAATTCAGCCGAGTCTTTATAGATTTCGCTCACATTTTCAAAAGAAGCAAGTGCCGCCTGATTTTGACCAAGGTGTGATAACACCCTTCCCCGATTGAAAATTGCCTGTTGAAATTCCGGATCGATATTAATTGCCTTCTCGAAAGCTTCGAGGGCTTTTTCGTCTTTCCCCCGTATTTCGTCAATCAACCCAATATTATTATACGCATCGGCAAGATTGGGCTGCTTACCAATTGCTTCGGTAAAGAAACGGTGAGCAATATCGAGTTCATTTTTCTTGAAATGGTAAACGCCACGCTCAAAGAACTCGGCGGCTTCTTGATTGTCCTGGTCACTACAACCCAATAAAAAAAACGCAAATAAGAGATAAAGGTATTGCTTCATAGAAATTTTAGCGGAACTTTGATTTTCAAAAATATAACATGAGATACGTAAAAGACATTCCGAACGAATACTGTAAAACTTCGCTGTATTCATTCAACAATAAATTCATCATTAAGTTTGAAGGTGGAGCTTATGAACAAGTTTATAAAGTGGACGAAATGGACGTTTCCAGCGTTGATGAAGTCGAAGAAATGCTCGGAGACGGCTTCTATAAAACTGTAATTGCCCGATTTGAATCAATGCAATCAGATTTTGAAGAAATTATTGATTCGATTGATTGATAAACAAGTTTGAACTGTTACTTTTACAGTTCAAACGGCGATGTGGTGGAATTGGTAGACACGCCAGCTTGAGGGGCTGGTGGGCTTATGCCTATGGGAGTTCGAGTCTCCCCATCGTCACATAGTAGTGTAACCGTCTGTAAATCAGGTGGTTACACTAATTTGATACAAGTATCTGATATGACAAAACCGCCGATTCTAAGCGATTACGGCGGCAAATTATCGAAACGTTGGTATGTGGACTCCTACCAGTACGGAGAAAAAAACGCATTTGGATAAGTACAAAGCCAAATAGTTCACACCCGAGCCGGGCGGCGACACTTCTTAAGCAAATCACAGACAGTCAGACACAACCACCACGGGTACAACTCTTTGAGCAGCTTATAGCCTGCTTAAAAAAAGAACTACGGAAACGCTCGTTTCAGTCTTAATAGAAACATCTGCAAATCGTTTGCCAACTACACAAAAAAAACCAACAATCAAATCAGTAACGGAAATAGACGTAAATACGTGGCTAAAGTATCAGATTCAAAACTTTGCAGATAAAACGATTAATAGCCGTATAGTCTGTCTAAAGGAAATTTCCAAGGAATCCAAGGTCGCTTGTTTTAATAATGTAAATTTTAAGTTAAAACATTCATAATCAGAGTTTAACGACATTTACACCGAATGCGAACGTTCTGTAATAGAGCCCTATTTAATTACAAATAATTACCCACTATACCTCGCGACACGTTTTTTGTTCTACTCTTTTTTACGCCCGAACGAATTAAGAAACATCAAAGTTGGAGATATTGATTTAAGAACGAAAGCAATACGAATTCATCATAGCATAAGCAAACGGAAAGCGTAGCAATCATAAAGCGGAATCCGGCAAACTTCTACCTGTTCGGAACCGTAAAGCCCGGCATAAAATAACTACCGACCAACAAAATAACCGACCAGCACCAGGCGGTATTAGTCAAACTAAATTTGTACCGACCACGGGAAACCGTCTTTTACAGTTGGAAACATACCGAGAATGTAACCGCGTACCTGGCGGGGATGGGTATAAAAGCCATACAGCAAATGAACCGACACAAATCACTCGAAACAACGGAAATATATTTAAGGCGTTTGGGGCTGTATCTTGATAGAATGATTTTCGACTTTGAGTATTAAACCCGAAACCAAATAAAATTCTTTCTTTGGCACACAGACAAAGACTCGCACATATTACTACATATGGATTTTATGTCTGTCTGTCTATGTAGGTATAGACATTTATTTGTCCTCAGAAAATTGCAATTCTAAAAAGTCATATATTTACATATTCACTTCAAAACGGGCTGCTATTCTCAAACGCTCGTCCATAATAATTATGAAAATTTCCGGCCTATTGACTCCAATTGTGTTCAAATCATTGAAAGCGAAAACGAAATGTCAAAGAATTAGACTAACGACGGGACCATCAAAATAAAAGAACTTGATTCTAAACATTCAGAATTTCAGGAAGCCAAAAGAATTGCGGCCGAAAATGGTTTTGATACTGTTATGAAAATTTCGGAAACGCTCAACGTATCAAAACGATTAGACTTGAATTGGCTCTGGGTAGCAAAAAATAATAATTATACTTTTCGTATGTACAAAGCTAGTATAAATTGTAGAGCTGCTTATCTTGATGATATGTATAACTAAATAAGAAATCAACAAGGAGAGTAAATTACACGAATTATCTAAAGCCGAGGTAATAAAGCATTTAGGGGTTTCACGACAAGGGTTTTCGCATATGCTTAAGACAAAGACCTTATAACTTGAAAAATATTTACATCTATGCAAAATAATGAAAGTCAGCCCGTGCAGATTTATTGGTGGTCACGCAGAAATATTACAATAACTGAACAAAAAATAAAGACCCAGACAATGATATATATATGGAGAAAGAAATTTTGCACTTAAGAGAAAAATGCAACTGTTAGAAGAATTATTGATGATGTACAAACAGCCATTGAACGCCGAAAATACCGCCGAACGCACGTGAATTAATACATAACAGACATACAGACATTTTACTCTATATATATGTTTTAGTTTGTTTGTCTATGCGTATATACATATTGATACAGGTACACAAACTTATATAAATAGTTGATATAATAAAGGAAGTTAAAATACCCCCCCCCCATCGTCACATAAAATCTAAAGCTTTCGTTTCTTAAAGAGCAAAAGCTTTTTCTTTGTCCGCTTATCTCCCGGATAGTAGCAATTGTTATCCATTTTCTTCTGGCGTGTGTAAAAAGAAAGAAAAAGTCCGCCGTAAATCGAGACTCCTTTAGTTTGTGAAAAATTAAAGAATCCTAACAAGTGATTTGTTCCTAAGTAAAACGAACGGTAACGGGCAGTCAGACCTAACGTGACGTGCTGAAAATTATTCGTTACAACGAACGGAGCGGAAAGCATCGTGTTTTTGGTTTCGAATCTTGGCACAATTCCAAAAGTTGATTGACCAAACGGAGCAATTCTATCATTAGACAAAACGGATTGATTCACAAAAGCGGTTACGTATTTTCCCTCCTTGAATTTATAGTCTACAAAACCGTGAATTCGTGCCGGAGTAAGGTAACTGAAACTCGTGGTGTAATCTGCCGGATTTGTGCCGTATTTATTTTCAATTAGATTTATCAAAAGACTTGGTCGGGAGTTTTCCCGAAATTCATCATTGTCAAAAGTTACCTGAGTGTTACTCTTAATATCAGCAACTTTTACACCGTTGTAATTAAGGTACCCAATATCTTCCACCGAAACCCCTACTCTATATTTGTAGCCAGTTTCTTCTTCTTTCTCAATCCATTCACCGTTAACTTTTTTAGAATGTCGAAGTTGCTCCGGGCGATATTCGTAGGTAAAGCCAATTGAACCACCGAAACCAGTTCCCAAATTATTGATACTTGTCAATTCATTCAAAATTGAAGTTGCTAAGATTCCGGTATTTCCTTCGGCAAAATAAAACGTACCTTCTGTTTTCTGAAAATCAGTTTTACTTTTCGGTGGGTTTGATACACTCGGCGAAACAGTGTAATCAAGTGACGTAGCGTCAATAGCTAAATAATTATTTGACGTAAGGTATTTCGCAGTGATTCCGATATTCAAACGTTGAAACCGTTGGTTGACAATACGTTTTCCAAAGCTCAGGTAGAATTCTTTATAAAATCCAATATTTACTTTAGCCTGATTATTTGTCACCGGTGTTCCGTACAATCCCACAGGTCTGATTTGGACGATGTGCCTACCAATTTCTTCCGACGTATTTGTAAAAGAACCGAAGCCGACAATATTCACTCCCGCCTGAACTCCTAAATTTACCCTTTTGATTTTAAAATAAACAGCAGGACCAAGCAACCGAACGGAAGCATTCCCATTAATTATATCCTTAGAATCGTTGGTTGTAGCATAACCGTTTTGCCAGATTACTAAACCACCAAAATTCCGATATTTAGAAGGAACAAGACCAGTAAATAAAGAAATAAATGAAAAAGGAGCTGACCACTTTGTGTAGTTGTTAAAAATTGTTGCCTCGGCGTTGAAAATATTAATTCCTATGCTTATCTTGGAGGAAGCGAGGCTAGCGGGATTACTTGCGTTGGTAACCACATCTGAATAATTTGAATATTGTATTCCAGATTGATGCTGACCCTTGGTAATTAAAGACAAAAGCGTAAAGCAAACGGTAAGCTTATAAAGCAACGACATTAAAAGTTATGAGTAAATTAAGTAATTACGCGAGCGAAGTTTTCTTCGACGAAATCATTGACCATTCTAACTCAGCCAGGTCCGGAAATGAATCAATAGCAGATTTTATTCAAGACACAAATATAAGTGATTTAAGTCAGTTAAAGAGTATTGCCGAAGCATCCATGATGGATATGGGCATTACGTTCAATGTTTATTCGGAATCTGAGGGAACAGAACGTATTATTCCTGTTGATATAATTCCCCGGACAATTAACAAAACCGACTGGGAGATGCTTGAGAGAGGACTGAAACAGCGTATTCTGACTTTAAATATGTTTTTGGACGATATCTATAACGACCAAAAAATCCTGAAAGACAAAATTATTCCTCGCGAAGTAATTGAAGAAAGTAAAGGATTTTTAAAGCAATGTATGGGAATCCGGCCGCGAGGTAATGTTTTTATTCACATAACGGGTACTGACTTAATCCGTGATAATGAAGGTAACTTTAAAGTTTTAGAGGATAATCTTCGGTCTCCATCCGGAGTATCTTACATGTTGACAAATCGTGAAATCTCTAAGCGTATCTTCCCATCGTTGCTCAAGAGTTCGGGCGTTCGCTCGATTGGAGAATATCCGGCAAAGCTGTTTGATTCGTTGAGTTATTCCTCCTACGTGAATAATCCAAATATTGTTTTACTAACTCCGGGAGTTTTCAACTCCGCATATTTTGAACACTCGTACCTTTCTCAGCAAATGGGAATCGAATTGGTCGAAAACTCTGACTTAATAGTTGACGACGGTTTTGTAAAAATGCGAACTACAAAAGGCTTTGAGCGGGTAGATTGTATTTACCGGCGTGTTGATGATACTTTTCTTGATCCACTGCATTTTAATAAAGATTCACTTCTCGGCGTTCCCGGACTTTTTGACGTTTACCGAAAAGGAAACGTAACCGTTGCGAATGCCTTTGGAACGGGAGTTGCCGACGATAAAGTTGTGTACGCGTACGTGCCAAAAATGATTAAGTATTACTTAAACGAAGACCCAATAATTGACAACGTTGAAACTTTCCTTTGCCGCGAACCGGAAGCAAAGAAGTATGTTCTTGAAAACATCGAAAAATTAGTGGTCAAAGAAGCAAGCGAAGCCGGAGGCTACGGGATGCTAATCGGACCAAAATCGACGAAAGAAGAACAGAACCTATTTAGACAAAAAATAAAGGACGATCCAAACAATTACATCGCCCAACCAACAATTTCATTATCAACAAGCCCGTGCATCACGAAAGATACTATTTCTCCCCGCCACGTTGATTTACGACCTTACATAATTTACGGCAAAGATGTTTATGTAACCCCCGGTGGATTGACACGGGTTGCATTAAAAGAAGGTTCTTTAGTAGTGAATTCTTCCCAAGGTGGCGGAAGCAAAGACACTTGGGTTTTTAACAAATAATAGTATATGTGGATTGCGAGTTACACTTTTTCGATGCCCTTAGAAGAAAGGGACAATTTTCTGAATTGCTACAAAGCTGCACTGTTAGATTTTATAAATGATCACGAGGGAGTATCAGAAATTCAGTTACTTGATATTCTTACGGTAATTGACCCAACGGCGGCTTCGCTTTCGTTGCAAATTCAATTTAAAACGGAAGAAGAATACGCTGACTTTTCAGAAACGGCTTTTCCGGTCGTTCAAAAACTGCTAAACATTCAGCTTCCAAACAAATACGCCTACTTTCATACTTTGTTAAAGCGTATTTAGTCAAACAACGGCCACAGCACGTGAATATTAAACGATCGTCTGAGTGCAGGATAGTCCGGAGTCAGAATTAAAGCTTTTGCAGTTTTAGTATTGACATCTCTATCTAAGACATCAACACGCGGAAAAACTCCGGCGTTGACGTGACCAAACTTTAGCGAGAGTTTTACTTTTCTAACCATAAAACTTACAAAGGCATCGGTTAAATTGTAACCCCAGGCGGCGGTATTGTTTTGCAGGTAGAATTGCTGAATAATCGGATTGTAAGCCGGAGCATTATAAGATGATTTATAGAAGTTATCTAAACCCACCTGCAAATCGAGAGCCTTCGCGTAGTTAAATTTAAAGTACACCAAGAAATTATTTTCAACTGTTGGAATCGGGAAAACTGAACTTGACGAAGCATTTATTTTTAAATTGTTATCAAAATAAAACTCTCCTAATTTAAAGTTTCCTTGTAAACCCATCGTCAAAATTGACAGCGTCCCCGATGTTTGCTGCGTAGGTAACGCATTTTCACCGAAATAAAGATAATTATCTATTAATTGGTATTTAGCGTAAGGTCTTAATTGAAACCGGTTTACGGTAAAATTATAACTACCAGAAAATTCAGTTGTATTTTGGTTGAGGAATTTATTATTCCATGAATAGTTTGGCAACTGAAAACGCTGAAAAATTAAATTAGGAAGTGTACTTGCAACCACGGCTCCTAATCTAAAGTTCTTAAAACTGAGGTTTCCGTTTAGTACAAAGCCACCTTGATTGATATTTATTTCGGTATTGGCATTTAAAACGAACAAGCTATCACGAAAAGAGGCTTTGATACCACCACCAATCAAAAACTCATTCACTTTATAAATATTGTTGTCGTAACCGAGCGTTGTAGAATCTCTAAAGTTTGACGTCACGAAACGGTGTTTAGCGTAAGTATTAGCCAGAAACCCTTTGTAATATCCTTTTAATCCGAAAGTATTCTGAACTACGTAATTTCTGCTTCTCCAAGAAATTATGTCTGGTCTCACAGGAATAAAATTATAAAAAGTTGAATCCGCGTTTGAGGCAACGTTGCCGTCTGCAAAGCCAAAACTGTCACTACGAAGTTCTAATTGATGAAAAGCGTCAAAGCCGCTGGCTAACTTCAGTTGTTGATACGAGTAAAGTGTGTTTTTAAAAGTCCGGGATTTAGCGTTGGAAATTCTGTCACCGAAAAGTGTAACGCTATCAATCGGGAAGTAGGACTGGTCTCTGTCGTAAAGAATACCACCTTGTTCTATTTGCTGAAAGTTGAAATGGTTCAGATGAGCAACGGCGTTGTATTTTTTATCCTTTGAAACGTAGTTGGTGCTAAATATAACGTTCCAGCCGTTCAATAATCTTTCTTCGCGGTTTGTTCCCGGATTAATTTGCTTTGAAGAAGCCGTACGATTTACATCGAGCGTAAGATTTAAATCTTTCGTTACATTTTGAGAATGCACAAAGTCAAAATAAGCTCCTCCCCGATTGATTTGCTGATACTCCATTCTGGTATACGGCGAACGAGTATTGTAATATTTGACTCCTTCTTTTTTTAGACGATACAACTCAAAAGCGTTAAATCCGAATTGAATTCCAGCACTTTCGGGAACTTCAAAATCTATTGATCTCGCCGCAGTGCCAATATTTCCCAAATCCTGATATTTGTAACCAGCTTTTTCGTTCGGCGACATCCGCTGGAAATAGCCCAACGTACTATCAGGCAAGTTGTACGTGGTGTCATTCAAGAATAATTGCTTCTCAACCCGGTAACCAACACTTTTGTAACTGTACACCTGACGGGTAGAATCATCAAGTATTTGAGCACTGGCAAACAGTGGCAAAAAGAAGATTAACAATAATAGATTTCTCAACGATTTTATTTCTTTTTTTTCAAAATTAGGAAACAAATAAGACTAACTGCTTTTGTACAACGCAAAACTTGTTAAAATAAAGTCATTGAACTCATTTTCTTTCTCGAAACTTACTTTTATGGGAAGATAATAGAATGAGTTGCGAAATTCATCCGGTATGATATTCTTAATTTTCACAAAGTCTTTTTCTGTCGTCAGATATTGTGCTTTTCCATGAACAGCTATTATATCGTCAATAGATTTTGTGGTAAAATGATAATGATCATTAAACCTGTACATTTCGCTTACACTAAAGGTTTTGTTGGCGTATTCCTCAAAAAGTTCAGGTTTAGCAATTCCAGAAATAAGAACTGTCTCTACATTTAAGTCAAAAAGCTGGTTATTGTAACCAATCGTGTTCTGGTAAGAAAGCCGTGAGAAAAAAACTAATTTATCATTGTCAACAAACTTTTTTATTTCACTGATAATAAAGCCCTTGTATTTAGCATCAATCTCTTCCGGGCATTTAGTCACGATGATCCCGTCAGCACGATTTGCATTCTCTTTAAATTCTCGGAGTCTCCCAACGGGAAGCATTTCATCTCGTGTAAAAGGCTGCTGATAAGTTGTCAAGAGTAAATTTAGGTGAGGGGAAATATATTGGTGCTGAAAAGCATCGTCCAATAAAATTACGGTGGGCTTGCGTATTTTCATTATTTCAAGAACTCCTTTGGGTCGGTCTTCGCAAACATAAACATTTACGGAATCAGCATATTTATTGTGAATCTGAAAAGGTTCGTCGCCAATTGTTTGTGGCGTACTTTTTTTATCCGCTTTTAGAAATCCAGTAGTTTTTCTGCCGTAACCACGACTTAGAACCGCAATTTCTTCGTTTTTAAAAAGGTCAATAAAGTACTCTACGTGCGGAGTTTTACCGGTTCCACCAATTTGTAAATTGCCAACTGATAGAGTAAACACGGACGGTTGGTATTTTTTCAATATCTTTACACGAAAGAAAAAGTTTCGAAGGGATGTGATTGCACCATATAATAAACCGATCGGTAAAAATATCCGTTTTGTATTCATGAAAATTTCTTCAGACTCCTTTGAATATGTCACTAAAAGCCTCCTATTTTAAAAAGACCTTCAAATTTAAGTTCGATGCCGGAACTTCCCGAGGCATTTTACGAGAAAAAGTTTCTTACTTTATTTTAATATCTGATACCCAGAAAAAAACGGTGTTTGGAATTGGAGAAGCAGCACCTTTAAGAGGCTTAAGTATTGATGACGTACCCGATTTTGAAAAAAAATTAAATCACATCACCTATAATTTCAACTTACTCGATATTGAGGTTTTTGACTGGAACATTAATATAATAGTAGATCAGCTGATAAACAATAAGTTCCCTTCTATTATATTCGGTTTTGAAACGGCTCTTTGGGATTACCTAAATGGTGGTCAAAGGGTAATCTTTAACAATGAATTTGCTAGGGGTCAAAGAAAGGTTGAAATTAATGGTTTAATATGGATGGGTTCCAAGAAAATCATGGAGGAACAAATCAGCAAAAAAATCAACGAAGGATACAAAACTATAAAAATGAAAGTCGGGGCAATCGACTTTGACAGTGAAGTGAAGTTACTAGAATCTATCAGGAATAAATTTGACAAATTTTCAATCACTTTACGCGTGGATGCAAATGGAGCATTCGATACTAATCAGGCTCGAGAAGCATTGAAAACATACCGTAAACTGGATATTCACAGCATCGAACAACCAATTGAAGCAGGACAACCTGACGAAATGGCCGAACTTTGCCGCGAGAATATCATTCCTATTGCCTTAGACGAAGAGCTTATTGGTGTCAGCGATTACGTAGAAAAACGTAATTTACTGAAACAAATTGTGCCGCAGTACATTATCATAAAGCCTACGTTAGTTGGTGGACTGCGAGCGTCAAAAGAATGGATTGATGCAGCAAATCAGTTTGATGTTGAATGGTGGGCAACTTCGGCTCTCGAATCAAATATTGGGCTAAATGCAATTTGCCAGTTTGCGGCTGAGTATCCCACTAATCTACCACAGGGACTCGGAACGGGGCAATTGTACGTACGAAATATCGAAAGTCCGCTCGAAATTGAAAACGGATACATTTCGCTTTCCGGGCCAGATAACTGGAACATCAGCGAATTAACTGACTCCGTAGAATTTCAATAGCCACATCCTCCTTTTCCCGCATTATTACCTTTTCGTCTTTGCTTTTATCGCCGTATCCACACAAGTGTAGTAATCCGTGCGAAATCACGCGGAAGATTTCATCCTGAAATTCTACTTCAAAATTAACCGCATTTTCTTTCACCCGGTCTATACTAATAAATATATCTCCTTCTATATATTCATCAGCATCATCATTATTATCAAAAGATATAATATCAGTAAATGTCTCGTGTGCCAGAAACTGTTTGTTGATTGCTAAGAGTGCGTCATCGTCTACAAAGATATAATTCAGTTCGTCAATTTTCTTCCCTTCTTGCTCCGCAATCAGCTTCAATCCATTTTTAACTTTTTGTTTATTGGCAAGCTTAAAAGATTTTAGCTCTGAATTAAAGTATATCATTAATAAAATTTTATTTAAAATGTTTGAACGTATCAGAAATGCTACTAATTTTGTGTTCTTAAAAAAACGGGGATGTAGCTCAGTTGGCTAGAGTGCTTGACTGGCAGTCAAGAGGTCGTCGGTTCGAGCCCGATCTTCTCCACTTCAAAGTGACTTCTTACGAAGTCACTTTTTTTATGGTCTCTATCAGCGTTTCCAGTTCGCTCTTTGTGCCAATCGAAATTCGCAAGCACCCTTCGCACAATTGCACCTTCGTGCGGTTACGAATAATAACCAATTCCCGAATCAATTTTTCAAATAATTCATCTGCTTGATTAAACTTAACCAAAAGCTGATTTGAATCGGACGGGTATATTTTTTCAACGCAGCTCAATTTCGTCAATTCGGTCTTTAACCAATTCTTATTTGAGTTTATCTGACTTATAATTTCTGGTAATTTCTCGAAACTATCCAGTGCTTTGACAAGCTCTTCCTGCGTAAGCTGATTGAGGTTATATGGGTATTTAATATTATTTAAAACACTTATTATAAACTCGTTGGAGTACGCCGCTCCCAATCGTAAGCCCGCCATTCCCCAAGCTTTTGAGAACGTTTGGATGACTACTAAGTTTTCGAATTCATTAATTTTACCAATGAATGATTCGGCATTCCCAAAATCAACGTATGCTTCATCAACCACTACAATAACATCAGGATTATTTTTGATTAATTGCAATACTGAGGTATCGTCAAGTAAATTTCCC
This sequence comes from Spirosomataceae bacterium, assembly GCA_047630355.1. Taxonomy (GTDB): domain Bacteria; phylum Bacteroidota; class Bacteroidia; order Cytophagales; family Spirosomataceae; genus JANQUM01. The sequence goes on from JBLHXN010000020.1 coordinate 19,134, forward strand.
GATGGGTTATTCGGAGAACAGAGCCACAGCATTTTAACTTTCGAGGTAAGCTTAGATTCCACCGCTGAAACGTCAATTTGAAATTCTTCGGTTAACGGAACTTCAATAACTTTCACATTTTGGATGTCCGCACAAACCTTGTACATACCATACGTGGGCGGCAAAATCATGATTGCATCTTTCTGCGGCTCGCAAAATACTTTTATCAGTAAATCTATTGCTTCGTCAGAGCCATTTCCCAGAAATATCTGTTTGGGCTGAACCCTCTTAATGGCGGCGAGTTTTACCTTTGCTTCACGTTGGTGCGGATCTGGATACCGGTTGTGGGGTTTGCTTGTGACAGAACCGAACGGGTTTTCGTTAGCATCCAAAAAGACACCATCGCTGCCGTCAAACTCATCCCGTGCCGAAGAGTAAGGCTTTAATTTCAGAAGGTGTGGTCTTACAAGTTGTTCTATTTTCACAAAATTTCTTTTTTAGATTTAGTAAATTCTCCTTTCGGATAGCTATTATCAGCTACTTATTATAGAACTCAGGGCGATAATAATTAAATTTGTCACAAAAATACAAATCCCGTTTGATGTCAAAAGAACTCGTAATTGATTATTTTCAAAAGTTACAAGATAGTATTTGTGCTGATTTACACGCCTTCGATTCCGCAGGCAAATTTAAGGAAGATAAATGGGAACACCACTCGGGCGGAGGTGGACGAACCCGAACTTTTCAGGGAGAAATAATTGAGAAAGGCGGTGTTAATTTTTCCGCAGTTGAAGGCGTAACCAGCGAATCTCTGCAAAAACAACTGCAAATCTCGGAAGAGTTAAATTTTACAGCAACCGGAGTTTCCATTGTGCTTCATCCGCATAACCCGTTCGTTCCAATCATTCACATGAACGTGCGTTATTTCGAATTATCTGACGGAACGTATTGGTTTGGCGGCGGCATTGATCTTACGCCACATTTTGTTTTTGAAAAAGATTGCGTTTTCTTCCATTCAAAACTTAAAGAAATCTGCGATAAACATAATGTAAATCACTACCCAAAATTTAAAAAATGGGCGGATGACTACTTTTACATCAAACACCGGGAAGAAACTCGAGGAATTGGCGGTATTTTCTTCGATCAGCTTTCAGAAAACGAAAGTATCACGAAAGAAGAAGTTTTTGATTTCGTTAAAAGCGTTGGTGAAGTATTCACTGAGTTATACCTAACCATAGCCAAGAAAAGGTATCAGTTACCATTTTCAGAAAGTGACAAAAAATGGCAATTTGTTCGTCGTGGCAGGTACGTTGAGTTTAACTTAGTTTGGGATCGTGGAACGAAGTTTGGTTTGGAGTCAGGAGGACGCACCGAGTCGATTCTAATGAGCTTACCTCCTACTGCTCAATGGTTTTATGACTTTCAACCGCAAAAAAATACCGCTGAAGAAATCTCCATGCGGTACTTTAAAAAGGGCATTGAATGGGTTATGTAAACCGAGCTTATTTGCTTTCCACGAATTTTAAACTTGCAGAATTCATACAATATCTCAAACCTGTAGGCTCTGGACCATCGTCAAAAACGTGACCTAAATGGCTGTCGCAGCGGGCACAAACATTTTCGACCCGACGCATTCCGAATTTATTATCAACTTTTTCGCCAACGTTACATTCGTTGATTGGCTGCCAGAAACTCGGCCATCCGGTACCTGATTTAAACTTCGTTTCAGAAGAGAAAAGAGGCAAATCACAAGCTACGCACAGATAAGTTCCTTCTTTCTTATTATCCCAATAAACTCCCGAAAAAGCTCGTTCGGTGCCCGCTTCCCGAGCAACCTGATATTGAATATCGGTCAATTGCTTTTTCCATTCTTTATCAGTTTTTGTGACCTTTTTGATGTCACAATCCTTTTTACTGATTGCAGAAGCGTTATCAGTCGTCGCCGATCTGGTGTTTTGAGATTGTGAGGTACAAGCCGTAGCAAGTAAAGTCAGTGTAATTAGTAGGTATTTCATATTACTTTTATTTCATATACGAAATTGATACGCAAATTGTTCAATTACGGGGCTTGCGTAAATCGTTAGCTTTGATATTATACGTCCAAAGCAGACTTCCGCCCGCATTCATAACATCAATTTTCAAATTACGATCGGTTCGTTTTCCCGAAACTTCCATAATTGCGTAATTGTGTTCTTTCACTAATGTTCCCTCCACCACCGGCGAATTTGTCATTTCTTCATCGGTCGGAGAAGCAGTTCCGGAAGTGAGCGGCGAAATGGTAATATCGTACAACGGGTAAGTTTCCGAACGGTCAAGTTTTTGTAAAACGGTGCTGTGTCGATCACCCGTGATAAATAGTACACCACTAATATTATTCTCTTCGATTTTTTTGAGAAGTCTTGTTCTGGCTTCGGGGAATGTTGACATATTTTCAAAAATAGCCACGGGGTTTATGACCTGACCACCCGTAACCACAAACTTGAAGGGGGCACTTGACGACGCCAACGCATCAATCAACCAATCTTCTTGCTTTTGTCCGAAATAATCTTTCGCGTCATCCTTCAAATAATTTGGTGCTCTGAAATAGCGATCGTCCATTAAGAAGAACTGGCAATCTTGCCAGAAGAACGTTCCAGTTATTCCTTCATCTTTAAACGCGTAATTAGGGTTTCCCCAGTTATTTTTGAATGCTTCGAGTGTAATATCTTTGTTCCAATAACTACGATCTGAATCGTTTGGTCCGTAATCATGATCGTCCCAGATTGCGTAATGCGAAGTATTTGCCCAAAGTGGTTGAAGTTCAGGCATCTTTTTAAATTCTGCGTAACGGTGGTAAATTCCTGTACGGCTGTTCCAATCTGGTTCGCGGAGGTAGACGTTATCACCCGTCCAGAGCATGAAATCTGGTTTGTCGTCATAAATTGATTTAAAAATTCCATTTCCACCGCCGTAAGGTCTTCCTGGTCTGTCAAAACGTTCCTCATTTGTGTAAGTACAGCTTCCTACCGCAAATTTAAACTCGGGCGGATCAGTACGGTACTGCCACAAAGTCTGCGTTTGAAACGAAAGCGGATAACTGAAATCCATCTTTTTACCATCAATGTACAGCTCGTACTCGTATTTCTTCGACGGCAGCACTTCGTCGGCAATTAATTTTACGATGTAAGCATCAGATTTACTCGAAGTCATTTTCTCGGTTACGAATGACGTAGTATCACCGTCAATTTCATGGTATTTGAAATAAACTTCAGCGGCTTGTTCAGTTTGAACCCAAAGTAAAACTTCCCGCATGGTAGAATAACCCACCATTGGCCCCGATTTTACCTGAGCATTTGCGGTAAAAAAGGACGTAAAGAACAATACAAGTAACAAAAGTCGTTTCATCTTCATTTTTTTGACGAAGTTAGCAATTCAATAACTCGCAGAATAATAATTATCAATAACTTTGCGTGAATAATAAAAACCGTTTACCGTGACCGCCCAAATTAAAACTCAAAGAGAAACGCTTTTAGAAGCAGTTGAAACCTACGGCTCCCCGTTATATTTTTACGACGCCAACAAAATCATTGTCCAAATTGAAAACATGCGAAATGCGTTTAAAGGCGTTGACTTAAAACTCAAATACGCCTGTAAAGCATTAACCAATATTAATGTTCTAAAATTGATGAATAAGCACGGCGTTGACGTCGATGTTGTATCAGTTGAAGAAGCTCAAATAGCTTTGAGAGCAGGTTACGCTCCTACCCAAATCCAATATACGCCGAGCGGTGTTTCTTTCTCAGAAATTGAGGAAGCAGTTTCGTTAGGAATTAGGATGAACCTCGATTCATTACAGGTTATCGAACAGTTTGGCGAACAATTTGGCTCGTCCATGCCGATTTGTTTGCGGGTAAACCCCTCAATTATGGGCGGTGGCAACGCTAAGATTTCTGTTGGACACGCCAATTCGAAGTTTGGGATTCCATATCAGCAGTTTGACAAAGTAGCTGAACTGGTAAATAAATATGACCTAAAAGTTACGGGTCTGCATCAGCACACAGGTTCTGACTTCAAAAATGCCGATGTAATCATTGATGCCGCCGAAGTGCTTTATAAGTTAGCGATGGACCATTTCCCGGAGTTAGAATTCATCGACCTCGGTTCTGGTTTCAAAGTCGCTTACTCCGCCGATGATTACGTCACGGATATGGAAAGTCTCGGCAAAAAGGTGGTGGAATCTTTCAACGCATTTACCAAACGTTACGGAAAACCTATCCAGCTGTGGTTTGAGCCGGGTAAATATTTAGTGAGCGAATGCGGTTATTTATTGACGAAAGCCACCGTTATCAAGTACAATCCCTCGGTAAATTTTGTGGGAATTGATTCAGGACTTAACCACTTAATCCGTCCGATGATGTACGACGCTTACCACGAAATTGAGAATCTTTCAAATTCTGAAGGTGAGAAGAAGAAATACAATGTGGTAGGTTATATTTGCGAAAACGACACGTTTGGTGAAGATAGAATGCTCAACGAAGTTTCTGTTGGAGACGTAATCAGCATAAAAAATGCCGGTGCATACGCTTTTTCGATGGCATCAAATTATAATTCCCGGGTTCGCCCGGCGGAAGTGATGCTTTACAACAATGAACTCAAACTCATCCGTCGCCGCGAAACGCTTGAAGATATCCTCGAAACTCAAATCGAAGTATTATGAACAGAATAAGTGTCGGACTCGTAGGTTTTGGTTTATCCGGAAGGTACTTGCAAGCTCCCTTTTACGAGGCACTTCCTCAGTTTAAATTGGCAAAAATTGTCACGTCTCGTCCCATTCCTAAAGAAATTTTTCGGGAAGCAAAGCCCGCGTCATCTGTGGATGATTTATTAGAAGATGACGACATTGAATTAATAGCGATTTGCACACCAAACAGCACGCATTACGAATTGACGAAAAAATGCCTGCAAGCGGGAAAACACGTTTTGGTTGAAAAACCCGCCACCGCAACGCTTGAAGAGACAAAAGAACTATATAATATAGCACGGGAGCAGAAAAAGATTCTTTGCGTTTATCAAAACCGACGATTTGACAGTGATTTCTTAACTTGTTTAAAACTCATTAAAGGCAACTTTTTAGGAGATATACACACCTACGAAGCACATTTTCATCGGTATAAACCGGAATTAAATGCCAAAGGCTGGAAAGAGGAAGTTTCTCCCGCAAACGGAATTTTGTACGATTTGGGTGCTCACTTAGTTGATCAGGCAATTTTTGCGTTTGGCAAGCCCCTTTCTTTCAGCGGAGAAACGTACACGCAAAGAGCGGGTTCAACAATTGACGATGCTTTTTTTATTCAGTTGAATTACGAAAAACTTCGCGTGAGACTGAAAAGCAGTTTGCTCGTGGTGGATCAAGGGCCCAAATACGAAATTCACGGAATGGCGGGGAGTTTCCACAAAACAGGGATAGACATGCAGGAAGATCACCTGAAATTAGGAATGACTCCGGGTCAGAGTGAATATGGCATTGAAGCAACAGCTAATTTTGGGGATTTAACCACGACGTTAAATGGGGTTAATTTAAAAGCCAAAGTCACTACCGAAACCGGAAACTGGCAATTGTTGTACCTTAACTTAGCTGACTCCATCAGAAACGGGACGCCGCTAATTATTAAGGAAGAGGAAATTCTTGCTCAGATGGAAATTCTAGAGAATATTAAAAATAACACATAATTTTGAGAGCCTTATTTACTGTAACATTATTGATACTCAGTTGCTTTTTCAAGACGACAGGTCAAGAAGCAATCGTGTTTTGAGCAGTATCGAATCGGTTATGTACGAACAGACAGAAGACGAGATGTTGAATCAGTATTCTAACCAATTGCTTCGCTCAGGATTACAAAATACAGCTGACTACAAAGAATTATCAGTCACAGATTCACAAGAAAGAGATTTTATCGTTCATCACATTACGTAAAAATAGCGGTATCCTTGAAAGTAAAACCGTAACCAATATTGCGTTAAATAACTTCGCTTCAAGTCTTACTACCGAAAACCTTACAGTTGTGGTATCACGAGGCAGACAACGCAAGGCTAAGTATGAGGAAGATAAAAGAGAAGCAATATGTAACCCGACATCCTTTATAATTCCACCGAAATTTACCATGGCAGTTTATTTATCATATCATTGAGTATCCGTCCTGCTGAACCTGTTTACCATCACGTGGTGATTGAACCTTTGCATGAGTTATACCTTATGGTAATAGATACTAAGACCAAAAAAATCAAAGGGTTTGATAAGTACTATTTCAAAACTTCGCCCATTGATGAAGAACACTTAGGCAGTGTTCTTCCCAAATTAAACCGCAAACTCTAAAGCTGTTTACTCCCACAATTTTGCGGGATATTTCCCCTCTGTAATTAATTCAGAAATAGCGACAGTAACTTCTGTTTTATCATCCGGGTAGGTCACACCGAACCAATTTGACGAATTATCAAAAACCTGGCAATTCCCTAAATTGGTTTCAATCAAATGCGACATAACCGTCGGGATGTAGAATTCGGCTTTGGGTGAATCAATGTTTTTCGCGGCATAATCCTCGAAAAGGCTTTTCATTTCCGGAAAGACATTTGGTTTGAATCCCCAAAAGTTCATCGAAACAGTAGCGTTTTCGTCAAGAACAGTTTCGTCTTCGCCTTCAATAAAAACGATTTCTCCAGTTGGCTTTCTTAAAATTTGTGTTCGTTCAATGACTTCAATAAGCTGCCCATTCTCGTTGGTTTGACAAACACCTCTTGATACAGTTCCGTTCTCAGAAAGTGTATTTTTTACTTGATAGCCCACCATTGCGTGCAGATTATCCTCGTTGTTTTCAGATAAGAACGCTGACATTTTTTCGTAAGCTTCCGCTCCGTAAAAATCATCGGCATTAATTACCGCAAAAGGAGTTTTCGTATTTTCCCACGCACAAAGAACAGCGTGTCCGGTACCCCAGGGCTTCGTCCTTTCGATAGTACCTAATTCTTTCGGCACATATGAACTTACTTCCTGAATGGCGTATTCATAATCGATTTTACCAGCGAGCTTTTTGGAAAATACACTCTCAAAGTCACCTTTAAGTTCTTCCCGAATTATGAAAACTACTTTACCAAAACCCGCCCTAATAGCGTCAAAAAGTGAATAGTCAATGATTGTTTCGCCATTTGGTCCAAAAGAATCAAGTTGTTTAATTCCACCGTAGCGGCTACCCATTCCGGCAGCTAATATCAACAAAGTCGGTTTTTGCATAATTATGTAGTTGAGTGTTTATTTTTCTGCAAATCTCACTAAATTTAACTTCAACCAAAAATTATGAATTTAAAAATTGACTCCGGCAAGGATATGACCTACGATACCATCGTAATTAGTTCCAGTATTTCTGGTAGCTGGGCGGCTAAAGAATTGTGCGACAAAGGTCTTAAAACTCTCATCTTGGAACGAGGAAGAGACGTCAAACACGTAGAAGACTATCCTACTGCGATGAAAAATCCCTGGAATCACGCACCGTTTGAAGGAAACCTTGGCGGAGAAACAAGCAAACCCAATTATAAATAAGTGCTACGCTCACGATGAAACAACTTCTCACTTTTTTGTAAAAGACAATCATCATCCTTACGTCCAGGAAAAGCCATTTGACTAGATTCGCGGATATCAAGTTGGTGGAAAGTCATTAATTTAGGCGAAGCAAACGCAGCGTTGAAGTAAGTACAAATTTGAAGCTCCTGACCGTGATAGTTTTGCCGTTCCTTGGCCAATTTCTTACGATGATTTAGCCCCGTAGTATTCTCACGTCGAGAAGTTTGTCGGAATAAGCGGTAACAGAAATGGTATTGAATTTTTGCCCGACGGCGAGTTTCTGAAACCCGAGAAACTGAATTGCATGGAAAAGCACGTTCAGAAAAAAGTCGCTAATTTATATAAAGACCGTCAGGTAATTATTGGCAGATGTGCCCACCTGACCGATCCGCAACCAATACACTTAGAACAAGGCAGAGCCCCGAGGCAGGACATCTGTGTTACAGAGGTTGTCCTTACGGAGCATATTTCTCTTCAGATTCTTCCACGATTCCGTAGGCAATGAAGACCAGAAACCTTAAGCTATATCCGTTTTTAGTGGTGACATCCATCGTTTACGACGAACAAAAAGGGAAAGCAACAGGCGTTAAAGTAGTTGATACAGAAAGTGGCGAGAAGTTTGAGTACTACGCAAAAACAATTTTTGTGAATGATGCTACGTTAAGTTCAAACCTCCTCTTGTTGAATTCTACGTCTAATCGTTTTCCGAACGGTTTAGGAAGTGACAGCGAAACACTCGGCAAATACGTTGCTTTTATCAATATCGCGGTAGCGGATTACCAACGTTTGAAGGTTTTGAAGACGGTTATTGCCACGGTAGAAGACCCACAACGGCATTTATACCTTCGTTTAGAAATATCAGGAAATAAGAGACTGACTTCCTACGGAGTTATATGGTGGCGTTTTCAGCTTCCCGTAGGATAGAAAACCCTACTACAGAGACTCCGGTTTTTGGCACGTAATTTAAGGCCAATAGTACTGAAATTGGTCCATGGCAATTATTTATAATGATGCAGGGGGAAACAACTCCCAAAGAAGAAAATCACGTGAGATTAAGTAAAGAACTGAAAGATAAATGGGGCGTTCCGCAATTAATTACGTCTGTTGACTATGATGAGAACGATGAAAAGATACTGAGAGATTTTCACGGTCAAGCCACCGAAATGCTCGAAAAGGCCGGTGGTCAAAATATCCGAATGGCTGACATAAAGCAAAATCTGGGTTTAGACATACACGAAATGGACAGTGCAAGAATGGGACATGACCCCAAAAGATCAATATTGAACGAATAGAATCAATTACATCACCACAAAAACATATTTGTCACCCTAGGGTCAGCTATTTCTGAAAAGTAATCTATTAACTTTGTCATATTGACAAAATTAAACTTTTAACGAGATTTTAAATTCTCATGGATAGTGCGTGCATGACTTCCGTAGGGAATCAAGATCCTTCATTAACTTTTATGGCGTTAACGACAAGGGCAGTGAATCACGCCGTGGCAGAATTAAACAAACTTAATTTATGAAATACGATTTAGTAGTGGTTGGTGGCGGAGCAGCGGGTTTCTTTGCCGCAATAAATGCTGCAATGCTAAATCGAAACTTAAAGATTATCATTCTCGAAAAAAGTAAACGAGTTTTACAAAAAGTCAAGATATCTGGCGGCGGACGGTGCAATGTCACTAATGTAATCTCAAAACCACGCGACTTGATAATGAATTACCCACGAGGAGAAGATTATTTAGAGAACCCTTTCTCTAAGTTTACCTCAACAGATACTATTAAGTGGTTTGAAAATCAGGGAATTGATTTACACGCTGAAAAGGACGGACGGGTATTTCCGAAGACAAACTCATCGCAAACTATTATTGACTGCTTTCTTGACCTTTGCCAGAAACATAGAATCAGCATTGAAACAAGTATCGAAGTAAAGTCTTTCAAAAAAGAAAACGACGCTTGGGTCATTGATACTTCCAACGGGGTTCTCGAAACCGAAAAGCTTTTACTTGCCACGGGAAGCAGTCCCGCTTTTTGGAATAAATTAGCTCAGAATGGCTTTAATGTCACTTCGCCCGTTCCCTCACTATTTACATTTACCTTAAAAAATAAAGAAATTGCTCAACTAAGCGGTCTCTCGGTGCCTGATGCTAAAGTTAGTATTTCTGGTTCCGGTGAGTCTAAAAATGGGCCGTTATTGATTACACACTGGGGCTTTTCGGGGCCGGCAATCTTAAAACTCTCTTCAAGAGCAGCATTAAAACTGAACAATTTGAATTATGAGTTCATCCTTCGGGTAAATTGGATTAGTAAAGGGCGGAATGATATTTTAGAGTCATTAAAAGCTATTGCTCAGTCAGATGGAAAAAAAAGCATTATTACTCACAACCCCATGAATCTCCCAACCCGCCTCTGGAGGTTCTTGTGCGATAAAGCAGAAATCAGGCAGTTCCAGAATTGGGCAGAATGCGGAAAGAAGCACTACAAAACTCTTTCTGAGGTTTTGACAGATGATAAATACGAAGTTACTGGAAAAAGCACGAATAAGGATGAATTCGTGACAGCCGGTGGTTTAGACTTGGATGAGATTAACTTATTAACGTACGAACACAAGCAGCACCACGGTTTATATTTTGCTGGTGAGATTTTAAATATTGATGGATATACAGGGGGTTTTAATTTTCAAGCCGCCTGGACTTCAGGTTTTTTAGTAGCAAAAGCAATTTAAATTGATAATCGACGTGACGAACAAAAAAACTTTCGTCAAATGCCATAATAATATCAAAGAAACACTTCACGAAACACTTCAATGATTCACTTAATCGATAGGTTTACTGATAAGCTAAAAAAAGGAAAGTACAACAACGTAACAATTAAGGCCTACCGGGATGCTGTGTTTATGTTTTACAATAGGTTTCGGGATGTCCCATTAAATCAGTTAGACGAAAGTAAAGTCAGCGATTACCTCAACTATCTAAAAGTAGAAAAAGCCTTAAGTCAGGATTCCATCATTCAGAATGCAAAAGCGATTAAGCTGTACTTCAAAATAATTTTAGAGAAACCATTAGACATTAGTGTAACTGGCAAGAAGAAGCAAGAACCGCCTTATATCTTATCTAAGGAAGAGATTTCCAAAATTATAGATCATGCTAAAAATTACAAGCATAAGTTAATAGTTCAACTTGCGTACGGACTTGGCTTAAAGCTAAACGAACTAATAAGTTTACAAGTCACTGATATTGATTTTGAAAAGCAACTTTTGACCGTTCGTGGCAACGATAACTCAGATAACAGAGTACTCAACTTGGGGGGTAACCTTAAGAACAGGCTGCACTATTTTATAGAACAAAAAGCAGTTCCTTCCGACTTTGTTTTTTCAAACGCAAAAGGTTTATCTATCACTCCAAGAGGGGTTCAGATATATTTCTCAAAAATTATCACCGAACTCAACCTTGACTCTTCCATAACCATGCAAAATCTGCGTCATAGTTACGCCATTCACCTTTTGAATAAAGGCATCGACCTGCATCATTTACAGAAGTCTTTAGGGCATAAGTATTTGCAAACTACGGCTCTTTATCAATCTTTAGTAGATTTCTCTATCGAGAAACTCGAAACACCAATCGACGACTTATTTTGAGAACTTATTCCCTATTTTCTTCCGTATCAAATCTTTATCTATTTGATTAGAAGTATTGAACTCATTCTCCAATCGTTGGTTTATCACATCCAACGCAAGGAAAATAGCGTTCAATAACGAGGAAGGATTTGCAATATCTTTGCCCGCAATATCATAGGCAGTTCCGTGATCTGGAGAGGTACGAACAATTTTCAACCCGGCGGTGAAATTTATCCCTTCCCCAAAAGCAATGATCTTGAACGGAGCTAATCCCTGATCGTGGTACATGGCAAGCACCGCGTCATAATGCTGATAACTTGATGAGGCAAAAAATCCGTCAGCGGGGAATGGTCCAAAAACTAATTCGCCTTTCTGCTTATACCGATCAATTACTGGAGTAATCGTTTTTTCTTCGTCTTCCCCCAACAAACCGTTTTCTCCGGCATGGGGGTTTAGACCTAAGACCGCAATTTTCGGCTTATAGATACCAAAGTCCGACCTCAAAGAGCCAAGCATTAAATCCAGCTTTTTCGCAATCAGTTCTTTGGTTATGCTTTCTTTGACTTTCTCCAGCGGCATATGACCAGTCACCACACCGACCCGTAATTTTTCACTGACCATAAACATCAAACTTTCCTTAGCGTCAAACTGGGAAGTAAAGTATTCTGTATGTCCCGGAAAGTTAAAATCCTTTTGTTGAATAGTATCTTTGTTTATCGGACACGTAACAATACCGTCAATTTCGCCTTTCTTCAAATCGTGGGTAGCACGTTCTAAAGCATCAAAAGCCAGTTTACCCGCTTTTTTTGTGGGAACGCCAACTTCTAACTCGAAATAATCTTCATTCAAACAATCTAAAATATAGACCTGATTATCAGTAGCTTCATCCGGATTTTTGATTCGCTGATACTTAAATTCCTTACGGTCTAATAATTGATTTGCTTTTACGATATGCTTCGCCGAACCGTATATAATCGGGATGAATAGTCCTTTGGTCATCGTAGATTCGAATGCTTTAAGAATTATTTCCGGAGAGATTCCGTTTATATCTCCAATCGTTATACCTAACTTTACTTTGCGTGAATTTTCCATATTTTCAATTTGAACCGCAAAACTAATCATCTCAAGACGTTAAATAAAATGAATGTACTTATTGTTGATGAAATGCACCCGTCTATCGTTGAAATGCCCAAAAGTCTGGGACTAAACGTTGACTATTTACCTAAGATTTCACGAGAGGAATTCCTCAATATTTTACCGAACTACGAAGGTTTAATCATTAGGAGCAAGTTCATTATTGACGAACCGCTGATAAAGTCAGCTACCAAGTTGAAGTTTATTGGCAGAGCAGGTGCCGGACTTGATTTAATCGATATCGAAGCTTGTCATAAAAACCACATCGCAATTTTTGCGGCAAATGAAGGAAACCGGATTGCGGTAGCAGAACATTTAATTGGGATGTTATTAACATTATTCAACAACATTCACGTGGCAAACCAAGAAGTACAAAATGGCGTGTGGAAACGCGAAGAAAATCGCGGTACGGAGTTGTTCGCAAAAACGGTCGGAATTATCGGCTACGGGAACAACGGGCAAACAACTGCCGAACGATTAGTAGCTTTTGGCTGCAATGTGTTGGCGTACGATAAGCATCGCTACGGATTCGGAAACCAGTTTGTCACCGAATGCTCGATGGAAGAAATATACCGCGAAGCTGATATTATCAGTTTACACGTTCCGTTAAATTTTGAAACGGTTGGCATGATAAACACCGATTATCTTAATCGATTTAAAAAGCCAGTTTATTTCTGTAACGTCTCCCGTGGCGAAATTATCAAACTCGAAGATTTAACAAAAGCTTTAGAAGAAGGTCAGGTTTTGGGAGCTTGTCTGGATGTTTTGGAAAACGAGAAACTAAACAAGCTAACTGCTGAACAGCAAGTAACGTTTACGAAGTTAACCGATAACCCCAAAGTAATTCTAACGCCGCATATTGCCGGATGGACGCACCAATCTTACAAACGAATCAATGAAGTACTTCGTGATAAGATTGGGCGTTTCCTCGATTTACATCAATAATTTAAAGTTGGAGAGAGCCATTTCTCCGCCTCGTCTTTTGTGATTGCTTTTCTAGCAATATAATCTTCGACTTGGTCTCTTTCGATTTTTCCGAGTCCGAAATACTTACTTCTCGGATGAGCGTAATACATTCCGCTCACCGAAGAAGCAGGATACATCGCCAAAGATTCTGTTAGCTCCACGCCTATTTTCTCCTCCGCTCCCAACAGTTCGAATAGTGGAACTTTAAGAGTATGGTCAGGGCAAGCAGGATAGCCGGGAGCCGGGCGAATACCGTGGTATTTTTCTTTAATAAGTTCTTCGCTCGTAAGATTTTCTTCTTTTACGTAACCCCAATACTCCGTCCTTACTTTGTAGTGAAGCAGTTCGGTAAATGCTTCCGCAAAACGATCCGCCAAAGCTTTTACCATGATGCTGTTGTAGTCATCCAGTTCTTCAATAAACTTTTTGGCAATTTCATCGGCACCAAAAATAGAAACCGAAAATCCACCGCTGTAATCGGTTTTTTCGACAGTGATTGGAGCCACAAAGTCGGCTAAAGATATATTCGGAACACCTTCGGCTTTTTTACCTTGTTGTCTTAAATGTTCAAATTTAGCAACAACCTCGTACCCATTTTCGGCGTACACATACTGCGTATCATCCTGTACGTTTGATTTCCAGAATCCGATTACGGCTTTAGCGGTAAACCATTTCTCATCAACGATTTGCTTTAGCATCGCCTTAGCATCGTTGAGTAATTTTACCGCTTCAACTCCCACCACTTTATCCGTCAGTATTTTAGGATAACGCCCGTGCAAATCCCACGACTGAAAGAACGGTGTCCAGTCAATATACTCGATAATTTCGGCTAAATCGTGGTCCTCAAAAACCTTTGTTCCCAAAAATTTAGGTTTGGTTGGTTCGTATGTTGTCCAATCAATCTGAAACTTATTTTTCCGGGCCTGAGCTATCGGGATGTATTTTTTTAGTTGCTTACGATTGTTATATTCATCACGGAATTTATCGTAATCACTTTTGATATTTTCGATGTATTTTATCTTCGACGCTGACAACAGATTACTCGCAACGGGAACGGACTTAGAAGCATCCAAAACATGAACCACCGAACCAGAATAATGCGGGTCAATTTTCACGGCGGTATGCACCCGCGAAGTAGTTGCCCCACCAATTAAGAGCGGAATTTTCATTCCACGCTTTTCCATTTCTTTGGCAACATAAACCATTTCATCCAGCGATGGAGTAATCAGACCGCTCAATCCGATAACATCAACATTGTGCTCAATTGCGGCGTCCAAGATTTTATCAGCTGGAATCATTACGCCTAAGTCAATGATTTCGTAGTTATTACAAGCCAATACCACACCAACAATGTTTTTTCCAATATCGTGGACATCGCCTTTGACAGTTGCCATCAAAATACGACCGTTGTTTGTACTGAGATCACCTGACAACTTTTTCTCTTCTTCCAGATACGGCAATAAATAAGCTACGGCTTTTTTCATTACCCGGGCAGATTTAACCACCTGTGGTAAAAACATTTTCCCCGCACCAAATAAATCACCCACAACGTTCATTCCGTCCATTAAAGGACCTTCAATTACGTGCAGTGGCTTGTCGTATTTCTGTCTGGCTTCTTCAATATCATCGTCGATGAACTCAATGATACCTTTAATCAATGCGTGTTCTAATCGTTTTTCGACCGACTCTAATCGCCATTCCTGCGTTGCTTTTACTACTTCTCCCCGCTCCCCTTTGAGAGATTCCGCAATATCGAGCAAACGCTCCGTGGCGTCGTCCCGGCGATTAAACAGGACATCCTCAACCGCGTCAAGCACATTTTTCGGAATGCTGTCGTAGATTTCGAGCATGGTAGGATTCACGATTCCCATGTCCATTCCCGCTTTTCTACCGTGGTATAAAAACGAGGAGTGAATAGCTTCTCTTACAGTATCATTTCCCCGAAACGAGAAAGATACGTTACTTACGCCGCCACTAATGTGAGCGTATGGTAAGTTCTCCCGCACCCACGTTGTTCCTTCAAAAAATGAAATGGCGTTGATACGGTGTTCCTCAATTCCGGTAGCAACAGGAAAAATATTCAAGTCAAAAATAATGTCCTGCGGAGGGAAACCAACTTTGTTCACCAAAATATCGTACGACTTTTGGGCAATTTCTATTCTTCGGGCGGTTGTATCGGCTTGTCCGTCTTCGTCAAACGCCATCACAATTACCGCCGCTCCAAACTTTCTAATGGTATTCGCCTGATGAATAAACTCTTCTTCGCCAGCCTTAAGTGAGATAGAATTGACAATTGCTTTCCCTTGCACGCATTTAAGTCCTTCCAGAATAATTTCCCACTTTGACGAATCAATCATGATTGGAACCCGCGAAATATCAGGTTCAGCGGCAACGAGGTTGAGGAAAATTTTCATCGTCTCGACTCCGTCAAGCATTCCTTCGTCCATGTTAATATCAATGACGTTTGCTCCGCCTTCAACTTGGTCACGGGCTACAGCCAATGCTTCCTCGTACTTTTCGTTTTTGATCAAACGCAAGAACTTACGCGAGCCCGTTACGTTGGTTCGTTCACCGATATTTATAAAACCGATTTCATTCGTTAACGTTAATGGTTCGAGACCGCTCAATCTTAACAGCGGCTTTGGTTCGGATTTTACGCGGGGTTTATATTCAGCAGCAATTCTGGCAAATTCCCGAATATGATCCGGTGTGGTACCGCAGCAACCACCCAAAATATTAACGTAACCTTCCTCCATAAATTCACGGACTTGACGTCCCATAAATTCAGGTGATTCGTCGTATTGACCCATTTCGTTAGGCAATCCCGCGTTCGGGTAGACGCTAATAAAATTACTCGAAACCCGCGATAATTCAGCCAAATAAGGCTTCATTGCTCTTGCTCCTAATGCACAGTTTAAACCGACTGAAAGTAAGTTTCCGTGACCTACAGAATTATAAAAGGCTTCCGAGGTTTGTCCGGTAAGCGTTCGTCCTGACTGATCGGTAATTGTACCTGATACCATAATTGGCATCTCAAAATCAGCATTATCTTTCTGTTTATCTTCAATTAACTCCTGAACTGCGAATAACGCCGCTTTTGCGTTCAGCGTATCAGTTACCGTTTCTATGAGGAGAGCATCCGCTCCGCCATCAATCAAAGCAGTGGCTTGCTGTTTAAAAGCAACCTTTAACTCGTCAAAAGTAATATTCCGGAAACCGGGATTATTCACATCTGGCGAAAGGGAAGCCATTTTTGTGGTTGGTCCCATAGAGCCAATTACAAAACGCGGTTTGTCAGGATTCTTAGCGGTCATTTTATCCGCCGCTATTCGAGCAATTTTTGCACCTTCATAATTGATTTCATAGACTAATTCTTCCATGAAATAATCCGCCTGAGCCACGGTTGTTCCACTAAATGTATTTGTCTCAATAAGATCAGAGCCCGCCTCCAAGTATTCAGTATGAATGGCTTCGATTATATCGGGGCGAGTGAGTGAGAGTAAGTCGTTATTTCCCTTTATGTCGTGCGGGAAATCTTTGAACCGTTCACCCCGATAATCCTCGTCCGTTAAGTTATATCGCTGTATCATGGTACCCATCGCACCATCTAAAATTAAGATTCGTTCTTTTAAAACTTCTTCTAACGTCATTTACGCTTATTTTTGAAAATACAAATATAATAATTGTAGATAAATAATACACCAATTCCTGATTTTATAGATAAAATATCTACAAAAAGTCATTTTTGCTTATATTATTATCTATTTTTGTTCAATAACACCCCTTAAAAATGATAGTAAAACTTGACGATACCGATAAGCTCATTATTAAATTCTTGCAGGAAGATGCTAAACTCACCACGAAAGAGTTGGCAAATCGCCTCAACTTGTCCGCTACGCCCGTCTATGAGCGAATTAAACGGCTTGAAAATGAGCAGGTTATTAAGAAATACGTAGCTTTAGTTGACCGCGAAAAAATTGGAATGAATCTGATGGTCTTGTGCAATATTCGGTTAAAAGAACACGCTCGCGAAGCGGGAATGGGCTTTGTACAATCTATTTCGGCGATGGACGAAGTGGTAGAATGCCTCAATATTTCGGGAGATTACGACTTCATGATTAAAGTTGTGGTGCCCGACATGCGAACGTATCAACAGTTTATCATGAATAAACTGGCTTCGCTCAATAATATTGGCAGCACACAAAGTATATTTGTCATGGGCGAAGTCAAAAACGAAACGGCATATAGCTGTTAGGGTTTTGATTTACAGAATTAAGGCTGGAGTCGTGTCAGCCTGAGCCTGTCGAAGGCAGCCAAGAATAATAACTGGATACCCTCCGGCAAGCCGAGTAACGTTTGCTCAGGATGCATTACGTAAATTACGTTTAAAGTTACAGTACAACCTGAGACCGTTGGAATTAAAGTTTATATCTTCACAAACCTACGAACCCTCAAGTAATCTTACTTGTTTTAAAACCTAAATAAACACAACAACTTATAAATCTCATGGAAAAAAATATTGAATTTCTTTACAAATACCTTGATAACGCTTCTCCAACCGGATTTGAATCATCAGGACAGCAGATTTGGCTGGATTATCTAAAGCCTTACATTGACGAAAAAATAACGGACGTTTACGGTTCGGCAGTTGGGGTAATCAACCCCGGCAAAGAATATAAAGTAGTAATTGAAGCCCACTCCGACGAGATTTCGTGGTTCGTGAATTACATTGACGATAACGGTTATATCTACGTTTGTCGCAACGGTGGTTCAGATCATCAGATTGCCCCAAGTATGCGGGTAAACATTCATACCCGTAAGCACGGCATCGTTCCCGGCGTATTCGGTTGGCCAGCAATCCACGTCCGTCAAAGCGACAAAGAAGAAACGCCGACGATGAAAAATATCTTTATTGACATCGGAGCAGAAAGTAAAAAAGAAGTTGAAGAAATGGGCGTTACCGTGGGCTGCGTCATTACGTTTGTGGACGGGCTGATGGAACTCAACAAAAATTACTACACCGGACGAGCGTTAGACAACCGCATGGGTGGATTTATCATTGCCGAAGTGGCACGGAAACTGAAAGAAAACAAAGTTGAATTGCCGTTTACACTTTATATCGTGAATGCGGTTCAGGAAGAAATCGGACTTCGTGGAGCGGAAATGATCAGCCGTCGTTTGAAGCCCGACGTGGCAATTGTAACCGACGTAACGCACGATACGCAATCACCGATGTACAACAAAAAAACAAGCGGAGATTTAAAATGCGGAAGAGGACCAGTTCTCTCTTACGCACCCGCTGTGCAGAATAATTTGTTGGACTTTATTATTGATACTGCGGACGAGAAGAAAATTGCGTTTCAGCGTCAGGCATCCAGCCGTTCGACCGGAACCGATACCGATGCATTTGCTTACTCCGCTGAAGGCGTTGCCTCCGCGTTGATTTCGTTGCCTTTGAAGTACATGCACACCACCGTTGAAACCGTTCACAAAGCCGACGTGCAAGGTTGCATTGATTTGTACTACGAAGTCTTAACGAGCTTGAAAGCAGGAACTGATTTTGGGTATTTAAACTAAGCACTTATTAGCCGTTTGTAAATGTTTTTTTTCGTTTACAAACGGCTATACACTGTGATTTAAGAAAAAAACATTAATCCAATATGATAAGCACTTTGCGAAATCAAAAACGGTCTTTATATAGCGGGCTAATGTAATTGCAATAACCCAACCGTTACCACCAATGCAAAAATGACGCGACTAATAACTATATCGACTTTCATTTTACTGACAAGTAACTTCTTATTTGGTCAGACTACAGACTCTTTGGTCAAAGACATTCGGTCAAAATATATAGAGATAAAAGCCAACCTTGAGTCTTACGATACGACAATGGTTGAAATTTGGGACGAATCGACTGAAGGTGGTCAAGGTACCGCCTATTATGACAATGGACACTTGAAATTAATTGAAGTTATTTGGTTCGGCGAGATGGGCAAAAATCAAATAGAATACTACTTCAATGATGGAGAATTAATATTCGCATTTGACCAGGACTTTTATTACAATCGACCGATTTATTGGGACAAAAAAACTGCCAAAGAAAATGGAGATAATGAAGCCTTTTGCTCTAAAAAAACAACAGTTAAAGAAGACAGATATTATTTTAATAACGAGAAGCTTTTTCTATGGCTTAATAATGATAAACAAGAACAAGACTTGACTATGGGGACTAACTCAATTGTCGGACAAGGATTAATTACTCATTGCTCTAAAATGAAAGACGAATTGAAAAAATAACCACATGGTGGTAACAATTTATATAGCAAATAGAGCTTAGTGGTTAACGAAAGTTAAGTGCTCTTTACAAACACCGCCAAATCATTGATTTGGCTTTTAAGAATGAATAAATTAGAAACAAAATACAACGCTTTGGCTCAGTGCAAACCCGAAAGTTTATCGCTTTCTACTGCCCTACTTGCCATATACTAAACGTTCGGCATCATTGTAAAGACACCGTAACTCAACAGGCAACTCGACAGAAAAAATGATTACAAAAGAAACAGAAGAACTAAACGCTATTATTAAGAAACTTAAATTAGAATTAAGTGGCGTTAAAAGTAAACTGGCCTTCCAAAATAAAGAAAAAGAAAAGCGGGCAGTGGAATTGGGCATTGCCAATAAAAACTTAGTCTTTGAAAATGAAGAGAAAGAAAAACGGGCAGCAGAGTTAATCGTTGCTCAATATGCCCGAAGTTTGATTGAAGCTAGTTTAGACCCGCTTGCTACTATCAGTGTCGAGGGAAAGATTTTAGATGTGAACGAGGCATCGGTAAAAATTACGGGTATTCTTCGGGAAAAGTTGATCAACACAGATTTCTCCAGTTATTTTACAGAGCCGACAAAAGCACAGGAAGGTTATCGTCAGGTTTTTGAAAAAGGTTTTGTGACAGATTATCCACTAACGGTAAAACATAGGAACGGTAATCTTACTGATGTATTATACAATGCTTCCGTTCATAAAGATGATAAAGGCAATGTGCTTGGAGTTTTTGC
>JBLHXN010000021.1:0-37940 GCA_047630355.1 Spirosomataceae bacterium
AGAGATAGAATCAGGATAAAGGGATTCGACAAAAGAAACTTAATCAGGAAAATTGCAACGGAAATCCACAACCTGAGAATCAAAAATAAAACCCCATCTAAATAAATTCGTGATAACGTTTAATAGTTAAAAATTAATAACCCTTAAATTCAACCTCATGATTCTTTTCGGAAGTGGTAGCAGAAATATGGGTATTTTTAAAATTCCCAACACCACATGTGATTACTGTAAGCAAGAAAACACGCAATTAATCACCATTTTGGGCAACTATGCTCACATTTTTTGGACTCCCCTCTTTCCCACTGGTCGGGATGCTATTGTGGAATGTACTCATTGCAAGTACACCATCGAGAAAAAAGATTTTTCTCCGTAACTGAAAGAGTTGTACGCTCAAAATAAAAACCTTGCTGTACGCCCATTTTGGCATTGGGTTGGGCGTAGTTGGATTTTTGACGTAAACTATCACAAAAAAACTATCTTCAATTTTAAACTTAATCATTCACTTAAATATCATAAAATCATGAAAATCAATCGTTTACTTATAACAGTACTTTTATTTATAACATCACTTACTTCTTTTAGTCAAGAGTGTATGATAGGCGAAGTACGCATGTTTGCCGGCAACTTTGCTCCAAGCAATTGGGCCTTTTGCGATGGACAAATCTTGGTAATAAGTCAAAATCAGGCTCTCTTTTCAATTATAGGGACAATATATGGTGGGGACGGAAGCAGTACCTTTGGTTTACCTGATTTAAGAGGCAGGTCGGCGGTGCACCCGGGGCGTGGACCTGGGCTAAACAACATAAATTTAGGAAGTAGAGGTGGTACAGAGTACTTAACCCTTAGCACAAACAATCTTCCTCCCCACAGTCATACCGGTCACATAAGAATAGCAGATGCTAAAGGGGATGCCTTTTACTCAAACGATGGATACATTGCTGACAGTTCTACGGTAGGATATCAGCAATATACAAATGCCCTTACTGGCAGCAAAACCATTCAAGGTGTGCAAACGGATAACACCGGCGGTGGTCAACAAATTTATAAGCGGTCTCCTTACACGGGAATCAATTATATTATCTGTTTGTTTGGTGTTTATCCGAATTGATTTGATAGCTGTTTATGATAAAAATTATACAGTCTGATACTCGATGATGAGCGAGCTCTCAAAAACTACTCATAACACTCAAACTCAACCCCTTATAAGCCGGAATAATACGGCAAATGCCGCCAACGCAGAGCAAGCCTTCCCGTACCCTACCGTAACTCAACGAAATGCGGTTTGCGTTCAGACTGTACGCCGTACCAATATTGTAATAGTGTTGTACGTCTGTGAAGTTGAAATCGCCGTAGTTTATTTCATCAGAAACGTAGAAAAAGTAATGCGGGGCAATGCTGACTTCCGCTAACGCCATTGCCCAATTTCCTAAATCTTGTTTGGTAGAAAGGTGCTGTAATTCGGCGTGAAGAGCGTGTTTTTTGGAAAGCTTCCACGTGCCGTCGGCGATGAACGTTAGTGCGGAGACAATTTCGGGTCTGCCGCCAAGAATTACTTCACGGTTAAATTGCGTAAAATCTGAGACGAACGTTCCGTGAAAATTATCGGTGAATTGTTGATCAAATTCTAAACTGGCGTTGCGGTAATATTTCTGTTCACCAACCTCAAAAAACTTCGTAGTGTAGCCTTCGTCCGTATTAGTTTCGTAGCGTTTCAGGCCATTCATTGCCGAGGCATTGAACGCTAAAGTTGAGCCATTATTTAGGGAATAAGTTGCGTCAAACTGTCCGCCAATTTCACCCAAAACCTGCGAGGCGTACGGATACAAAGTAAGCAGTCGATAGGTTTGTTGTTTCGTCCCGACGGGAACGTAATTTATCAAGGCGTTATTCAGCATTTCGCCCCGTTGCGAGCGAAAGTCCATGTTCTCAATTCGCTTCAATTGCAGTGTTGTGGTCAAGTTTCCCACAAACCAATCAGCGTTAAGTAAAAACGCTCTGCCAGTCCGGGTTATAAACCGATTTGCGGGCGAAGCATCCGGTGATTTCTGGGCGTATTCTGCTTGAACAGAAAACGTATTTATAGCGTAATCTACCCGACTACTCCACGCCCAGACGTTGGGTTTTATGATGGTCAAAATTCCGTCGTAACTTTCATTTTTATTGACAATACTTCCGCCAATTTTTAAGAAGTAACTTGCCGATGAATTACTAATTATCAACGAATTATTAAATCCCGAAAGCCACCCATCCGTTCGCCTAAAACTGAGTCGCTGTTTTCCTGTAAAAGCCGTAAAATTGTATTTCTTATCGGTGAATGCCACTTTCAATCCGTCAATAGAAGTATCCATTCCCAACGGACGTTGTTCTTGTGCCCGTAAAATCAAACCGTTGCCAAATTGTTCGTAGAAATTTCCGAGTGTCGCTCCCCATTTTTTACCCTGATAACTCACGAAACGGCTTGCCAAACCCACTCCTTTCAAATTAGACGGGTAACCAATCAAGACCGGTGCGTAGCTTTCACCCCGAACACCAATCCTAAACTTCTTGTATTGGTAATTTAACTGCAAATACGTGTTGAACCCGTACTGATTCTCGAGGGTTTGGAAAGGTAAATTCTTATCTTCTTCGTAGCGTTGGGCTTCAATTTGTAAACTACCGGAGAGAAAGCCTTTATTTTTGGTAGAATCTGATTGGGCGAAGGTCACGGTTGATGCAAAAATTAAAACGAGCAAGATTGAACATGGATTGAACGGATAGTACGGATTAACACGGATTTCGTATTCTCCGTGGGCATCTGCTAAATCCGTGTCATCGGTGTTCCTAATTGTACTCATTCAAGCCCCTTTAATACTTCAAAATATTTCGCTTCATCTCCCGGAGCGTAAGCACTCTGCTGATAGATTATTTCGCCGTTTTTATTCAGAATTATGGTGTATGGAATGCTCAGAATATTCATCGAACGTTGTAGATCTCCGTTTGGATCAACGTAAATATCAAAGTTCCATTTTTTACTTTTTACTAAAGCCGGAACCCGCATTTGCGTGCGGGCGTCGTCGGTAGAAATCGCTACGAGTTTTACGTTGGTTGCTTTCGTCCATTCTTCTAATTCGGCATTTATAGCTTGTAATTCCCTTAAACAAGGCTTGCACCACGTTGCCCAAAAACTGATAATGGCCGGTCCGTTTGGGTTCAGAATTTCCGTAGCAGAAACGTTTTGCCGCTGTAAATTTCCAATAAATACATCAGGCAAACGTTTTTGAGCGTATGCAGATAGCGTTACTCCCAACAAAAACACTAACTTTATAAGTACATTTTTCAACATTTTGGATTAACCTTTGGGCACGATAATTGAAATTACTATTTACTAAAAAACAACTCCTTTCGCCTTGAAACATTGTACTTTTTACATCAAATTCGCTTTCATATTAACCTTTCTGCTCACAAGTTGTGAGGAAGAAAGCGTATCGGTAAAGGAAAAGCCAATCGCGGTTATTCCTGATAATCCAAACGCAGGTTGTACGGATGCTCTCGCTAAGAACTATAAATCTACTGCCACCGTGGAAGATTGCAGTTGCGACTATGACTTTAACAGCCAAATAGCAACAACCACGCCAAGCAGTTTTTTGCGTCGTGCCTTGGTTGAAGAACACACCGGAACGTGGTGCGGGTGGTGCCCGATGGCACAAGAAGTGATGAAAGATATGACCGTAGCCTCCCAAGTTATCGGCGTTGAAATTCATTACAACGATGAAATGGCGGATCTTGCCGTGGCTCATTCACCGCTCAGGAAAAAATACGGTGGCGTACCTTTTCCGTCGGGAATGGTGAATCGCCGAAAATCCGTTTTGGGTTCTACGGTAATCCAAAGCCACGAAGATTGGAAAATAAATACGGACGAATGGTTAAAAAAAGGAAATATGTCGGTGGGCATTGCGTTAGAAAGTACTTTAGAAGGAAATAAATTCAAGCTACTCTCACACCTAAAATTCACCGAAAAAGCAAGCGAAAAACTACGCATGGGCGTGTATTTGGTTGAAGATAAAGTAGCGGGCTATCCTCAACTCAATTATCTGAGTAATTATCAGCAGTTCAAAAAGTGGAAAGCCTTCAGCCAACCCATCGAAATTGCTGATATCTTGCATTATAATGTAGCACGGGCGGCAATTGTCCCGATAACGGAAGGAGTCGAAATCCCGGCGGCGGCACTAAATGACGGGAAGATTTTCCGTAAATTATTTATCACGAAAGTGCCTGATTCTGTAAAAGTGCCGGCAAATATAAAAGCTGTAGTTTTTGTAATGAACGAAGCCCTCGAAATAATAACAGTCAGGGAAGTAAACGTAAATCAACGGCGTGATTGGGAATAGAGTTTTCGGAATGTGAGAAACTTTTGTTTCTTTTGTAACGAAAAACCACTTGCAACGTCTCAAGTATAAATAATTACACTCATGGGTAGATTCAAAATAACATTACTTATCTTATTAGTATTACTTCTGGCGGTTGGCTGGTACGTCAGTGCGGGCTATTATTCCAAAGGCGAACGTGCCGGAACTATCTCTAAGCTTAGCGAAAAAGGCTACGTATTCAAAACCTACGAAGGTGTTTTGAACGAAGGCGGGTATTCCGGAGAGACCGGAACGCTTCAGCCCCGTTATTGGGATTTCTCAGCAAAAGAAGACTCAGTAGTGAATAAATTACGTGCGGCCATGCAAACTGGTGAGCGTGTCACGTTGACGTACCACGAGAAGTTTTTCAAGTTTCCGTGGAATGGCGAGACCAAGAACTTTATTATAGATGTGGCATTTTTACCGAAGCCAGAGCAGCCGGTTTATCAAGCAGTTCCACCACCTCCACCACCCGCGGTTGTGGACAGCGTAACAAACACTACAAACGCTACCATTCAGCCTGAAGCAATCTGACGGTATAAAAGATTAGTTTATTGAAATCCGTAGCATTCCAATGTTACGGATTTTTCATTTAAAATCCCGTAAACAAAGGTTTAAAGAATCAATTAAAACTCAACGAGACATTATTTTGTTACCTTTGTGTAATTCAAAAAGTACAAAATTTATGCTCAAGACTTTAGGAGAATTTTTCGTGTTTCTCGGAGAACTTTTTGTCCGCCGAGAGACCGCCAAAGTCTATTGGCACCGCTTTATTGACGAATGTGCTACTATTGGTACCGACTCCGTTGTGATTGTTTCTATTGTCGCATTTTTTATCGGAGCCGTGACCTGCGTACAAACGTACTCCAATCTGGTTAGTCCGATTATTCCTACGTACGTGGTCAGCAACGTAGTGCGTGACATGACCTTATTAGAGCTTTCCTCCACATTTATGTGCGTTGTGTTAGCCGGAAAAGTAGGTTCAAATATTGCCAGTGAATTAGGAACCATGCGAATTTCCGAGCAAATAGATGCGTTGGAAGTTATGGGAATAAATTCGGCTTCTTATCTCGTCTTACCAAAATTAATGGCGGCGATGATTACCTTTCCATTGCTCGCTATTTTATCAGGTTTTCTGGGTATTTTTGGTGGCTATATTGCTGCTACCTTGACCGGAATCATGACCGCAGACGAATATATTTACGGTCTTCGGTACTCTTTCGTACCGTTCAACGTAATGGTTGGCATTATTAAAGCATTTGTGTTTGGCTTTTTGATTACTACAATTTCTGCTTTTAGAGG
The DNA here is from genome assembly GCA_047630355.1 of Spirosomataceae bacterium. Lineage (GTDB taxonomy): Bacteria > Bacteroidota > Bacteroidia > Cytophagales > Spirosomataceae > JANQUM01. The sequence continues at coordinate 5,688 of JBLHXN010000021.1, forward strand.
GTTTAACACTAAGGGTGGAGCACTAGAAGTGGGACAAGCTTCTACGGCGGCGGTTACAAATAGTTGTATCGCGGTACTTTGTGCTGACTACTTATTGGCTGAATTATTAACTTAGCCATCAGGTTTTTTATAAAAACTAAAGGACCAAATTCATTTCAAAAAAAGCTAACAGCTAACGTCTGATAGCTAATAGCGATTACATGATCGAGATAAAAAACATCCAAAAAGCATTTGACGGGCGTGAAATCCTTAAAGGGATTAGCGGTAAGTTTGAGAAAGGAAAAACAAGTTTAGTAATTGGCTCAAGCGGAACGGGAAAATCCGTTTTGATGAAGTGCATGCTTGATTTGATTCGCCCCGAAACGGGCGAAGTGCTTTATGATGGCCGGAATTTCCTAACCGCCGACAATGAATTAAAAAAAGATATTCGTCGTGAAATGGGTGTTTTGTTTCAGGGCGGAGCACTATTTGATTCCAAGACGGTTGCTAAGAATGTCTCTTTCCCGCTCGAAATGCTCACTACTATGAGTAAAGGCGAAAGAAAAGATCGTGTAAATTTCTGTCTCGAACGCGTCGGTCTTGCCGAATCTCGTAAAAGAATGCCTTCTGAGATTTCGGGAGGAATGAAGAAACGCGTTGGAATTGCCCGAGCAATTGTGATGAACCCCAAGTACCTTTTTTGCGATGAACCGAATTCGGGCCTTGACCCGCTTACAGCAATTACCATTGACGAACTCATCAAAGAAATCACGGACGAATACCAGATAACTACCGTCGTTATCACACACGACATGAATTCGGTACTGACTATCGGTGAATATATTATGTACCTAAACCAAGGAAATAAGCTTTGGGAGGGCAACAGCGAAACCGTATTACAAGCCAGCATACCCGAATTAGAAGAATTTGTATTCTCAAATCACGCTTTAAAAACAATGCGGGACAGTATCAGATAATTTTACACTCGCTGTTACTGGATAATTAACCCACAACAACGGAGTGTTATTACCCTATCACTTTCATATTTACGGCATCCCACATAATTGGAGCCTGCTTTTCTGCACTCATATTGCAAGCAATAGACGGAGCAGCTGCACGTAACCCGAACGTGGCATCTTCTACAATATCTTGCGGACGATTAGCACGGACAGCGTTGAAAAATACAATCATATGATCAAGACGATCATCGTAGTCTTTCTTTAACTTGAATTCGATTGGTTCGTTGTTTTCCACCACCGTTTTGGTATCTCCGTAAGTTGCAGCGTACCATTTCTCGTATTCAACTTTTTGTTTTGCCGAGAAGCTTTCGAAAGAATCATAACCGCCGTATCCCGGCTTAGCGGGGCGTTTCAAGGTTTCTATCGTGAAATCATTCCAGCCAATATTTATTACTCCTTCCGTACCAATTAATCGCGTAGCCGAATTACCTTTTTTAGAGCCAGTTGCCAGATTCACCTGCGTAATAAACTGAAAAGATGCGTGTTCTTTCGTTTCAGGATAATTTAAAATTCCGGTCACCAAGTCATTGGCGTTTCGCCCGTCTTTCCAATAATTCAAATCACCAAGAGCGTAAATTTTATTCGGTCCAATGGCTCCCGTAATGACGTGAACGCCCGTCAGCAAATGCACAAATAAATCTCCGGCAACGCCCGTTCCATATTCTTTGAAATTCCGCCAGCGGAAAAACCGCACGGGATCAAACGGAACTTTAGGAGCATCTCCCAAAAAAGTATCGAAGTCAACCGTTTCGGGCGAAGCATCCGTCGGGATGGCGTAATTCCACGCTCCGCCGCTGTTCCAGCGTTCGTTAGAAGCTTGCACGTTGGTCAGTTCCCCAATTATTCCCGATTCATAATATTCTTTTGCTTTCAAAATAGCTGCACTACTTGCTCGCTGACTTCCCACCTGAAATACCTTCCCGCCTGCCTTCTGAGCGTCAATAATTTCTTGTCCCTGCTCAATGTATTGTACCATCGGCTTTTCGCAGTAAACGTGCTTTCCTGCTTTGAGAGCATCAACGGCAATTTGTTTGTGCCAATTATCTGAGGTACAAATCAACACCACATCAATATCAGATTTGACCAAAAGTTCGCGGTAATCACGGGTAGTGAATATATCTTTTCCCCATTTCTCTTTGGCCCGTTCTAATCGACCAGTATAAAGGTCACAGACAGCAACGAGTTTAACACCAGCTACTTTAAGAGCCGTATCGGTGTCATAATGCCCAATAATACCCGAACCAATTAATCCAATACGGAGTTCGTCGGCACTGTTGAGCTTTATTTTACTACTCAGTATATGAACATTCTTGTTCGCAATTGCCTGATTACCGACGGCTAAAGCAGCAGCGGTAGCACCCGCTTTTTTGATAAATGAACGACGGGAAGCACTTTTTTTCATCTTAAGTATTGGTTGAATAGTTGTAACTTTCAAATGTAACGAATTTGAGAATGTTTGCCAAAAGGTATTTATATCCGATTTCACGCCCGATATGGCGGGGATCTACTCCGTTGACGTAAATACCGCTGGGTGTAACACCACCAAAGAAACCACCGTAGAAGCGTTAGAGTGCAAAGTCTTCATCTCCGCAACCAACCCCACTACCGGAGAAGAAACCTACAAACTGGCACGCTCCACTACCGAAACCGACACCTTTGAGCCGCTGACTTTAAGCTTGAGCAATTACGACGGCTCTGCTGACTTCTCTGCCTACCGGATTGAATGGTACCACGACGGCGACTTGATGACGGGTAAAATACAACCTACCCTTAGCACCGCTCTGATTGGCGAATACACCGCCCGTATTACGCTCAAATCTAATCCCAACACGTTCTGCGAAACTACCGTGACCCTCTCCGGTACGCCGTGTCTTGAACTGGGCGACGCCAACGAAGAGTGTGACGCAAATTACACCGTAGCAGCCCCCGACGCCCTGGCGAGCGGCATAACCCTCTCCGCCGGAGATGAATTTACCGCCGGAGACTTCTTAGTAACCGTAACCGAAGTTACCAGCGGCGACAAAGCCGGATGGAATGGTGAAGGCTACGTATCTATAAAAGTGGGCGGCATTGTGGAGTTAAAACGCCTTGCCGTAACCTTTGATGCCGCCGTGGTAAATTCCTGCTACGAACTCTCCGCCGGGTCTGTCAAAACCGCCTACGACCCGACTTGGAGTAATATATTGGATGTGGATGCGGTGGTTTGTGATTTCAAGTCTTTGGCTAACGAAGCAAATCTACTACTTCTTGAAATAGTTGACGATTCTCAATTGTTAGATTGTGAAGAATCTTCTATTCAGAAATTCAGAAATTACATTTCCAAAATTGAAAACGTAAGTAATAAAATTGATAATTCTTGCGACTTAGAGTTCTATGAGAAAAAGCGTCTTACAGATAGACTGGAAGCATTGAAGAATAGTTGTATTTGCTTGCTGAATACTAAGTGCCCTTCAAGCAGTAGTGCAAGGGTCGCCCAATCAAGCAGTGCGAGAGTCTCGCAAACAAATCAAGAGTGTGATGCGGACGTATCGCAAGTTGCATCAGATTTACAAAATGAAATAGACGAGCTAAAAGACAACAAAGAAAAGACAGAAAGGGTAGTATGGAAAGATCCAAATGGGAATCCTCACCTCTATAACTTTTCATATTTTGCGTCTCACAATAACGAGGTAAGGTCGTATTTTAATTCTATTTCTTCATCACTTAATGGAGCACCACTTGGTATGCAAGAGGGTGGCAAGACATTTATATGGAATCAAGTGGCTGGAGAATATCTCGAGGTCACTGGTTACGATGCATCAAGCTCGCCTATTTGGTCAACTAACCCAGCACCATTAAAACCAGCTACAGAATACTCTTACTACAGGAAATATTTTTATGAAACGGATTTAGACTGTTACACGCAAAAATATGACTTAGAAGATAAAAAAGTTGGAGAGATTGTTAGGTATCCCGGCTGCGTATTATATCAAGGAGACGCTGACGGACCAAAAGTTCGAGATATTGATTGTGATGAACTTCCTGAAACTATTTCCGTAGCCTCTCTTATCGAAAATCGATTTCACTTAGGTAGTAACTTTACTTGTTTACTTGGGCTTGAATTGAACGATAGGATACGTTTATTGGAAGAACTCTCCGCAACGGAAGATTTCATAAACGACTGTGTGAATATTTACCAAAATGACCCAGATTTTAATGTTGGAAACTGTTATGAGAGCCTCTTTAGGAATCTAATAATTTCAACTCCTCAAGGACAGCAACGGGCTGTACTTAATGCGATAAAAGAAAAGAAAATCTACGTGAGGATTTTTAATTCTCTTCAATTTAATACGCTTGATGTAGTCTTGAAAGAGATTGCCGGGATGATCAGCAAAGAATTCCAACCGACATTAAAATACCATGAATACGGTACGATTTCTAACATAACAGGAGATGATTACTTTTTAGATTATGAGAACTCTAAAATACTAACTTACCGTGATGGTGTAGGAGTAAATATCGATAATAATGGTACAATTACCTTCACAACAACACGGATAAAGTATTACGAGAATGCCGGAACTGTACCTTACACGTCTCGCCAGTTGTTTGATGACCCCTATGAATACGTATGGGTACACTTCGAAGAAGCTATACCAGGTACCAAATACACAGAGAATAGTAATTTTCTAATGCCTGTGTATCAAGCTGTCTTCTTTTTTAATGAAAGACACAGAGAAGAAGTAATAGCGACATCAAAAGTCGCATTGGAGGTAGCTGCTTTTGCAATCGGTGCTGGCGAAATATCCGCAGCTATTCGTGTTTGGAGAGCTTCGAGGTCACTATACTCAGCATTTTTAGTCGGAAAAGCAGTCACTGACATTGGAGTTGGAGTTGTGGATATTGTTGTCAGTAATACATTAGCCAAACAATGGGAGCAAACGGTAGAAGGCCGAGAACTCTTGGAAAAGTATAACCGCATAATGCTCGGGCTAACTGTAGGTACGCTGTCAGTAGATGTTTACAACTTAGCATTCTCAAGAAGGGGAATTTCAGGTATAATTGATGAAAATACGGACATAAATAAAGTTAAAAATGCAGTAGATGAAGTACTGGCAATATCAGATGATTTCTATTTATTCTTAACAAATAGTTATCCGAAATTAGCAAAGAAATATAAAGATTTAAGTGAAGATGCCAGACTGCTATTCAGAAGTGATTTTAGCAACAACGCAAACATTTTAGCTGATTTTAACAGCGGTTCAATAAAGGTTTCTATTTGGGATGAATTGACGACTCTGAACAGGGTAGGTTTATCTAAAAATGAGACTGCGTTAAAGTTTCTTAGTCAAATTGACGGTACAGAAGCAGCAATAGCCCTTAAACGTAAATTACTGCTTGTATTAGATGACCCCAAATTACTACAATTCATTACTGATTTTGGAAGCGATTTCAGAAAATTAGCTATATTTGAAGGCAATACAGAATTGATTGATAGTTGGAAGTTCTTAGATGATGCAGGGGTAGATGATGCTATTAGAAAGAATATTGATGCTATCACAGACCCTGATGCAGCACTGGATGCGATTCAGGCATCAGGAAAAGCCAAACCAACATGGCCAGAAATACAAGCCTTATTTAAAAGAGGTAATGATTACAATACTAAAGCGAGAGCAATATATGGTGATGACTTTGTTGAAGTAGTATTGAAAGGAGTAGATGGAAAAGCAGGGAAACGATTAGATACATACATACCTCCTTCAAATGGGAAAGCTGGAGAGATAATTTCGAGAAAGGCTACAACTCTAAGTGAGATACAACCTAATACTTTTAAGAATTATTTGAACGAACTGATAACTAAATATCCTAAAGGTGCTGAATTGAATTCAAGCAAATTCCCTTCAGGGACTACACTTGATGGAGATTATTTCTTAGAGATACCAACTTCAAATAAGTCATTCTTCGAATCAAGTACAGAGTTTCAAAAAGTGTTAAGTGACTTTAATACAGCTAAGGGGGTAGATGTCAAAATTAAATATTTAGTAGAGTAGTTTTATGCAAGAGTTGATTTTAGAAATACTTAAGAAGATTGAACTAGACAAAGAATATGTAAAATTATGTCAGGCTAATTGTGATTTTGATGGTAGATATAATCTCAATAGAAAAGAAATCGAACCCATTATAAAATCATTTGACCCTGATTTTAAATACATAGCAAAAGATAAGACGTTTTTGAAAGAAATTACTTTTAAAGAATTTACAGTGCGTTTTTTTATTGGGTTTAAAAGTGGGGTTATTGGTTTTGGATATTTGATTTGGAAGGAAGGAGAGAATCATAATTATTATAAGGGGAATCTACATACTTTATCAAAACAAATTGATCCAGAATTTGATGAAAGAGTAGAATATAATTCTCCTATCGCTACTTCCTTAGAAGACTTCAAAAAGATATTATCTAAGTTTTTTGAGTTGTTTGAATCTTTTAAACAGCATTTTCAAGAAGCAGTAAAAAGCTGATTTAGGAAGCCTCACAGAAGTGGGGCTTTTTTTATGAGCCATAAGCAGCCCTAGCCTTAGAATCTCTAATATAAGTATCAATAATATCAAAAAGCTTACTTTGTGAGTTAGCATCCATTTTTTGAATCCCTTCCAATCTTTTGACAGCTTCATTGTCATACTTGCCAAACCGTTCTCTTCCGAGCATATAATCAACAGAAACCTCTAACGCATCAGCAAGCTTGGTAGTGATCTCGATAGAAGGAGAATGCTCACCACGTTCATATTTACCAATAATATCACGAGAAACGTCTACAGCCTTAGCAAGGTCAGTTTTTCGTGGTGTTGGGTCTTTCGACCCGACACATATAGCAGTACTTTAAAAACCAATAAAAATGGGGTTGAGAAACAGAAGCCAGTTAAAGCATAAGCGATGCTTTTTTGTGACCACAACTTGCAATCAGTGGTTGCATATCTTTGATAGCCCGCCGTATTTTGAGTTGATTAGTGACAGTTTGAACTTTGTGGCTGACAAGTACAATGCCGAAGTTTTGGGTTACGTTTTCATGCCGAATCATCTTCATTTCATCATTACATTTAATGAAGAAGAAAACCAGCTTAGTAACTTGATGCGGGATTTGAATCGGACTGGCGACCCAGAAGTTTACTTCGACTCATATCCGTCGATTGCTACAAGAAGCGGGCAAAACAGAATTGTTGCAAAAGCTTGTATTTGAAGAAAAGCGGCAAAAGTATAAAATTTGAATGGACGGCTTCGACGATGTTTGGTTAGGGAAACGTGAAATTGTGGAGACTAAATTAAAGTATATCCACGACAACCCGATGCAACCGCACTGGGCTATGGCAGATAAACCCACTGACTACCCGTATTCAAGTGCTGGGTTTGACTATTCCGAACGAAAGAGTGATGTAAATCTAACCCATTACTTGGAGTGTTTTTGAGGTAAATTGCTCGGTTTGTTAATGTGTCGGGTCGAAAGACCCTACACCACGGGAGAGAGCCGAGATGCTCACGGTGTAAATTTACCTGGTTTTACAACGGAAGGTTACGGTGTGTTGTTCAGTATGATGGGAGGAACCCAGCAGGTTAGGGTTTTAGTTAAAGAACTAAACATAGCGAACAATAAGTTGGATGCTGAATTAGTTGTACAACTCATGGATATTTTCGGGGCAGATGAAGGCGATTGGGCAACGAAATTTAGTCCGAGAGCAGAACAATTTAATTGGAAGCTCTCAGTTGTTGATGAGTTGCTTTCAAATAACGCCAAACAGAGTTTGGTTGCTTTTTATGCTTTACAAAAACAACGTGGATATAACCCGTTCCGAGTAATAAATACTTTTAAAATTACCTTAGATAACGTTTCTTTAGATGCAAAGCCTGATTAAGTTTATACTAAGCCTGTTTAGGTTTATAGTTAAGTCTATACTTGTTTTATTGACCATTTATGGCATTATAAAAGTGAGCGTTTATGCTTACGATAATTATCCGTGCAGCTTAGAAGATGCCGTAATAGTTAACTGTCCAAGAAAGACCAGAGAAGTTGATAAAACTATTTTCGGTGTCATAAATTACAGTGTTAATGGATTTTGTACTAACTATGATGAATCTTCTGAGGAAGCCTTTTTAAAAAGGGTAGATGCCATAATTGCTGATTATTGCTCCAGGATTGACAAGAAAAAATATGATTATGTTGGGTTTAGATTTTACGATAGCTGTTTAAATGATTGTCCTGAATATGACCCTAACGACCCAACAAGCGAACCTATTTTTAATGATGTTGTTGAGGATTGTTACGGAAAAGAAATATTATCATGTGGAGTAAGATTTAATGAAAATGGCAAATACTCACTCTCTTCGGATAAAATCAAAAGTCATCCTTTAAAAGAGAATGGAAAACGTGATGTGTTTTATCGGGATATTGAGTTGTAGTTAACCTCAAACGCCTCGCCGTGACCTTTGATGCTTTTCGTGGTGTTGGGTCTTTCGACCACAAGTGTCGGGCATGATTTTCAATATGCCAAATATTGTTTTAAAATTAGTTAATTTGGTTCATGAAACAACCGAAACTGACTATCAAGCAGCTCTGATTTTTGAATTGCAGAAAGGTGCGGTTTCGTACATTGAAAAGCTGAGGAATAAGGATATTGGAGCAGAACTTAAACTCGTTGGGAAGGAAATTGATGGCACAACGAAGTATAATACTGAACTCACTACTGTTGACCCTTTAGTATGGAGTCCAACGGGTATTGCCAGATGGGATATTCCAAGTCCTTTGTTGAGAGAAAAGACACTTATTGGTATCCCGACATCAACTGGAATTTCAATAACAGTAAATGATACACAGGGTATGGATGTATATTTAAAAAGGTTTATGTGGAATCCAGATGCAAGAGTATTTAGTGCTGACTTTGAGTTTGAAATCTTCGACCACTACGGCTTAGATCAATGTGATATAGATGAAGCTTGCGGGAAAAGTTTCTTTGATAAGCCTGGGTTTTTATCTTGGTTTATGCTTCAGAGATATTATGGATACAAACCCTTCATCACTATCATCAAATTTGATAAAAGTTTAGAACGTATCAGTTATTAATCTACATGAAGAAAATTACTTTAAGTCTGGTATTTGGATTTGGCATGGTCGGGTTGTATTTAGTTTTTTGGCATACTTCAATTTATAAATTTGATTGGAAATATGGTAAAAGCCGAATCAAACACTTGAATATATATTTTATTTCGAACCCTCCCAATAACGAGTTTGACGAGCTTAACTTAATTGTTGGTCACCTAAAAACATTATCTCTTGATGAATACATGAGTCGAAGTCATTTTGGGATTGCATACATGAAAGAAACTTTTCAAACGAATAGGTTTTACAGAGATGACTACTGGGACTCCGATGATGGTTGGACGTATCAATACAATTTGAATCGAATTAATTATTGTTTTGTTGTTAGTAGTTTTCATAAGCAAAAGTTTTCTCAATGCACTAATATTAAGTTTTCAAAATTCATTCCACTTATTGATAGTTCAAGTATAGCAAAGGACTTTTTATTCGATGAGTATTATAACTTCTACTTTATTGAAGGCCTATCAAAATCATCTAAAAAAAACTGGCTGAGGATTTATTATAAAGATAACAAGGTGGTTCGCTGTGATACTAACTATGTTCCTACTGAGGTATTACATATAAAGAACACAGGTAAGTGGGAAAATTTAAAACGGTGAACTGCTAAGCTCTTTTATTTTCTTACACCGTAGCAGTCCTGCTGTCCTGCTGTCCGATGGTTGCACCGTCGGACGGGTGTCCGCCGAGTTACACTCGGCATAGCCCTAACTTTTTTAACTATTTCCACCCAAAAGGCGTAGGATAAGGAAAGCATAGTACGGTAAAACCGGGTTTCAGCCCCGGCCGTTTTACTTTAAAATTGCTTTGATTTCCCTGCTCGAACTTATACCACTCGCAGGCAGTAGTAATTCAAAACTATCATTACAAATACGGTGGTGTCAGCATTTTATTCCCCTAAGGAATTAATCTGTCGCATTTCTGTTACCAGCACCATTCACTATTTTGTAGATTTGGTTAAACCTTTTTTAAGCAAAAATTTACATGAAAATACGTCAACTATTATTAGCTACTTGCCTTAGTGTATGCTGCCTACTTCCCGCTACGGGGCAATTAGTGGGTACGGAGCAGGTAGTCAACAAACAAGTTTATCAAGGCGTATTTACTGTCAACGGTGATAAAGACATGTATTACCCCGTAGTTTTCAAAAACGGTAACCAAAACGTTATAAACCACCTCACCATTTACCGCTCCTACCACGAGCCGGGTCCTAATGAACTGCACCCCACCCACAAAGGTGGTCTGCTGCTCGAAATAGATGTCAACTACGGGGGGTGGGGAGGGCAGTCGTACGGTTGGGAGATTGCCAATCACCGGGAGGCGTATCACCCCACGTTTGCCAACGCCAGCCACGGGATGCACAACAAAGGTTTTATTATATGGTTACGGGGCGGGGGTTTTCAGTACCGTTATAACTCGGATAAGCCTGCTTACCTGCAAGTGGCCTACAGTACTGCTGAACTGATTTACGAGTACCCGCACCCGGGCTACGAGCATTATAATGTTTACGCCCATGCTCCACTAACTGCCGTAAACACCACAAATATCAACGCCCATAAAGACCCGCTGATGTCAGATATTCCGCCCTCTCACTGGCAGTTGTCAAACGGTACGCTGCACAATACTGCGGGTAGCGTGGCAATTGGCACCACAGATACCAAAGGGTACAAGCTGGCGGTGGGTGGTAAGGCAGTAGCAGAGAAAATCAGGGTAACCAAACAGGAAAACTGGCGGGCTGCGTAAGGCAGACTATGTTTTTGAGCCGGAATACGCCTTGCCTGACTTGGCAGAAGTAGAGCGGCACATCAAGCAGTTTGGGCATTATATTTTTTGGGATAAATACAGAATCAGATTTTGACCGATTCTGTTGTGATTATATAAGTAAAAAAGGCGTGCCAGCTCTTAAAAGTTAGTTTAAACTAACTTTTAAGAGGAAATAAGCGGGGAATTCTGTTGAATAAGACTTTGGGGTGTGAGAAATCTACGACGTCTAAGATTCCACCCGCAATTTCAACGCTTCATTCATTTCCTCAAAGCCCGCCTTTGTATCCGTTTTGAGTTTATTTTTAAACAAACCCACAAGCAAGCCCGAGAAGTTTTCTCCGTGAATAAACGTCGTGAAATTATCTTCGTTTTGTTGTAAAATAAAGTAATGTTCTCCGTCAAATAAACCTTTGAAAAAGAGTTTCCCGAGCCAACGAAGTTCTTTGTTCTTCTCAAACCTTAGTACAATAGGTTTAAACGTCATTTCGGGTAAAACTACTGTAATTTGCCTTCCTGCTGCCACTTCTCCGGTGAGTGATTTCACAAACGGATTCCATTCGGGATATTTCTCAAAATCTGCGAAAACATTCCAAACTCTTTCGGCGGTGGCGTTGATTTGGATTTGGGTTTCAATATTCATTGTATCGTTGCTTTATTGGTTAACAATACAAAGGTCGGAGAACCTAAATTGGTTTTTCTTGACCTATATCAAGAAATCGTTTTATTGCGAATGCGGCTCAGCGTTTCGGGAGTCATACCGAGCATAGAAGCGAGATAGTGCAGTTGTACTTCGTTGAACAGCTCCTTTTTGTACAGAAAAAGAGATTCGTAACGCTCTTCGGCGGACATGGTGAGAAAGGAGAATACCCGGTTTTCGAGTATACCGAAGCACTTGGCAATAAACTTAGTTTCGAGGCTTTGCCAGTTGGCAACCTCCACTCCCATTCGTTGGTAATCTTTTTGTGAAATCGTGAAACATTCACAATCTGAAATTGCCTGAATATTCCACCGCGAAGGCATACCAAAATAGAAACTATTTATTTCGGTTACAAAATCATTTTTAGATGAAATCCATTGCGTGATTTCCCGCCCGTTGTGTTCGTCATAAATCCGAAAATTACCGCTTTTAATAAAACTCAGTTTGTGACAGTGAGCATCTTTTTTAACGAAGTATTCATTTTTAGAAATCGTTTCGGAGTGAAACCAATCCACAATTTTCTGAGCGTCAGACTCAAACAATCCGAAGTAAGCAGCGAGGTAGTTTTGTAGCATGGGGTTGAAGGTAGTAACAAACGACTCGTTTTGCTATATAATCGAGTAGTTGCCGCGTAGAAGTTGTTTCAATTTGCCGTTTAATCAAAAAATTTAATACGATTAAAAATTATCCTTATACTTGTATTACAGACCATTGAGTTTAAAACGAATCTTACAAGTTAGTACCATGAAAAGAAATCTACTTTTATACTTCAGCGTATTGACCTGCTATGCTTTCGTTCCGCTTCAGGCTCAGGAACCCGACGACAAGTTTGGCAAAGTTGATTACGACGATGCTTTCATGGCTATTTACGAAGCCGATACCTCCGCCGAAGCAGTTGTTCTCTACGATAGAGCAACGACCGATTTTGAAAGAATGACGATTGCAAATTCTGCCTTTTTTCAAATTAAACAAGTCAGGCATCAACGCATAAAAACCCTCAAGGTATCGGCACTTTCCCGTGGGATTATCAAATTGCCTTATTACCGAACTGGCAAGCCTGACGCGAGTCAAATAATCAGGGATGTAAAAGGAGCGACTTATAACGTTGAAAACGGCAAGATCAGCGAAGAAAAGTTAGACCGAAAGGACATAACTGATGAGAAGGGAGGTGAAGGTTTTTACGTTAAGCAGGTATCCTTCAAAATATAAAGGTCGGCTCGATAATAGAAATTCAGTACACAACCATTACTCCTTTTGGAGTTACCCTCAATCCGAATACGTGGTATTTTCAGCGTGATATTCCTACAAAATGGAGTGAGTATAACATTTTGATTCCTGCCTACTTTTATTACCAGATGATTATGGGTGGTTACCTGCCGCTTCATATAAATGATCAGACCAAAGGTTACAGTTCGCTGGGCTTTGAAAGTGCTTCACAAGGTATCAACTATCGTTTTGTGGTAAAAGATGCTCCTGCGTTTAAAGACGAACCTTATATCACCACCAATGACGATTATTATTCTAAAATTGAGTTTGGATTAGCGAGCTATTCGTTGCCGAATATTGGTAATAAATCCTTCACTTCTACTTGGGAAGATTTAGACAATACACTTCGCACAAATAAGAATTTTGGCTTGAGGCTAAATCACAGCAACGTTTTAAAAGATGAAGTCAAGACGTTCATGAATATTAAAGATACCGACGAACGGGCGAAGGCGATTTATAAGTACATGACCTCAAACTATAAGTGGAGTGAATACAATACATTGTGGGCATCTGACGAAATACGGAAAGTGTACAACGATAAAAAAGGAAGCTCTGCCGAATTGAATTTGTTGATGATTGCCCTACTTAACAACTGCGGTATAAAAGCTCATCCGGTTATTTTGAGTACCCGCTCGAACGGCAAAATTCTTCCCGCTTACCCGCTCATAAACAAGTTTAACTACGTGGTAGCGGCAATTGAGAACGGAGAAGAGTATATTTTTCTGGACGCAACAGACCCGGAAATCCCATTCGGTGGCTTACCCGCAAGATGTTTGAACGGAAGCGGGCGATTGGTCAGGATGAAAGGTCAGTCAGAGTTTATTCCCATCGAAACGATGATGGAATACACACAAATGGAAACGATAAAGGCTAAACTTGACATTGAAAGTGGTGCAATGTCTGCAAACTACAAAGCTTCTACGGGAGGTTATCTTTCGCACGATATGCGGGAGAGGTTCAAGGATGCTAAGCCGGAAACCATTGCCGAATAAATTCAGAAACAGAATCCTGATTGGGAATTATCCGAACTCGAAATCACCAACGAGAACGCTCGCAGTAAACCTTTTGAAATGGCTTACAAGATTGTGCAGGAAGGCATGGCAAATCCCGGCATCATTTACCTCGACCCAATGCTCCAAGCAAAAATTAAGGAGAACCCTTTTAAAAGTAAAACCCGGAATTTCCCCGTAGATTTTGGTCACCGGACAATGATGACCTAATATGGGCGAGTTTGAGATTCCGGAAGGTTACGTAATTGACGAACAACCTGAATCAGCAATGATTGCGTTGCCAAATAAAGGTAGGCGTTTCATCTATAACATTTCAGTAAGCGGAAATATCATAAAAGTCATGAGTCAGGTGCGGCTCACAAAACCACTTTACTACGCCGAAGAATATCCTTACCTGAAAGAATTTTACAGTCAGGTAGTGCAGAAGCACGCCGAGCAAATTGTACTGAAAGAAAAATAATCAACAACTATGAAGTTACTATTTCTGTGTTTGGCTATCTCCGTGGCGAGCCTCGGGCAAGACTACGCCGTATCAAAAATTCCGGCAAATCTTTTACAAGGTGCCACCGCCGTGGTACGACAAGACAAAATTGAATTTGAGGTAGAAGATAAAGGAAGTGCCGTTGAGAGTACACTATTCGCCGTTACCGTTTTTAGCGAAGCCGCCGCTGAAAAGCACAACACGTTGCAAATACCTTACAGCAAACTTTCAAAAATCAGGCATATTGAAGGAAAAATTTACGCTGCAAATGGTGAGGTTTTACAGAAGGTAAGAAACAGTGACATCCGGGATGTTGGCTTGGGAGCGTATGGGAATGAGATCAGTGACAATCGCCTCAAAATCATTTCGTTTGACATGAAAAATCTAAGCTTGCCTTACACCATTGAATATAGTTACACAGAGGAAACTGAAAATTTGATATTTTACCCAGCGTGGGAAGCGGGTGTTGATGACGAAACCGCCGTTATGCAGTCGTCTTTAGTGATAAGAGTTCCGTCGGATGTTTCGTTTCGTTACCTCGAAAAAGGATTTAACAACGATGTGAAGAAGACGGCTTCTGTCAACGGAAAAGTCGTAAAGTGGGAAGTAAAGAACTTACCCGTTCGGAAGTCAGAAACGCTGACCAAAGATTACCAGATGCTCGTAGTTTTCACGGCTCCCATTGAGTTTGAAGTGCAGGGAATTGAGGGCAGTTTCAACACGTGGGAAGACTTCGCTAAATTTTACCTAAAACTCAACGAAGGTAGAGACGAGTTACCCGCCGAGGCGATTCAGAAAGTAAAAGCACTCACGCAGAACCTTAATTCTCCCGAAGAGAAAGCCGCTGTCATCTACAACTATTTACAATCAACTACCCACTACCTCAACATTAGTTTGGGCATTGGCGGTTGGCAGACCGTTCCCGCCGAAAACGTAGCCACCAAAGGCTACGGCGATTGTAAAGCATTGACAAATTATTTCAATGCCATGCTCAAAACAGTGGGCGTAACGGCTTACGGGGCGTTGGTTTACGCCGATAGTAGTAGTCTCGACGTGCAGGATAATTTTCCGGTTTCACAGTTCAACCACATCATCAGTTGCATCCCAACCGCTACCGATACACTTTGGGTAGAATGCACGAGTCAGACCAATCCGTTTGGTTATCAAGGAGATTTTACGGGAAACAGAAAAGTACTTTTAATAAAACCCAACGGCGGCGGCTTAGTGAACACCATTCAGTACCAACCCGAAGACAACCGCCAAGCCCGCAACATAAAAGTAGTTATTGACGAAAACGGCGACGCCGTAGCAAACGTAGAAACACGCTACACGGGTTTACAACACGAAGCCGTTGATCAGGCAATCAACCGCATGACCGCCGATGAGCAGAGAAAGTGGTTACTCGGTCGGATTGATATTGGCAACTTTGAGTTGAGTAATTTTGCCTTTGAAGGAACGAAGGGTAAAATCCCGATGGCGTCGGAGGAGTTGACTTTAAGTATCAAAAAATGTGCCACCAAAAGCGGCAAGCGATTATTCATCGCCCCAAATTTAATAACTACGTTTTTCGCTCCACTCAACCCACAAGACGACCGAAAATCAAAGCTTTATTTGAATGAAAATACCTATAGTTTTGTGGACACTGATACAATTACGTACCAACTCCCCGAAGGTTTTGTGGTGGAATATCTGCCCGAAAATATCAGCCTGAAAGAAGACTTCGCCGAATACGAAGCAAGCGTTGAAACGTTAGAAAACAAACTCATCTATTACCGCACCGTAAGAATGAGAGGTGGCACCTACCCTCCCGACGCTTACAATAAGTTCGTGGATTTCCTCAAAAACGTAAAAAAAGCCGACCGTATGCGAGTGGTTTACGTGGAGAAGAAGACGTAAAAAAATATGACCGTTAAATAATTTCTCGCAGATTTCGGGTGAGGCTTATCAGCTTAAATAGTACATTTAATGGTTAGTCACCGTTAATCTAAAAGCCATGAAAATAAGTCTTCAAATCTCTGCATTATTACTTCTCTTTTTTTTAATTTCAACGACCGCATTTAGTCAGGAAACCAGAACAGACTCTTCCGCCAAAGTTTATGATCTGAATGATTTCAAGTTTCGTTATCAGCGGTATAAGGCGTTGGAGTTTGATTATCGGATGGACGGGAACGTAAACACAAATAAATTTAATGATAGCTTTACCGAAAATCTCAGATCTCGGAATAGTGATTTCAACCTCAATGCAAATCTAACAGGCAGGTCTTTTGAGAACAGCGAACGCCTACAACGTATCCAATCTTTTCAGGTGTTGGTTACAACAATGAGTCAACAGCAGAAAATCCCGAACACTTCAACGAACTTCAACAGAACAAATGCCTCCGCCCAAATTCCTTATTTAGGCTACGAGAATACTTCCCGAAAATACAACGAAAACAAGTTCTTGCTTCTTGATTACGGTGGGAATTTCTCCATAGACACTTACAATAGACCACAAACAAGCAGTAACAATGTTACGCAGAACGAAGGAAATCAAACAAGCCTAAATCTGGGCATTGGCGTTGGTTTTGGTCGTGGAAGAATTGAAAATGTATCGGATGCGGTCACTTCTTACTTCATTTTGCGGGATTTACAACGCAACGGCGTTATAGAAAAAATCACCACTTCGCAACTCGAAAACCTCGCTGATGGCATTGTAAAGACCCGCAACGACCGATATATCGGAGATAACCGTTTCCGTTACGTGGATCAAATTACCCGCCTCGATAGCGTTTGTAGAGCAAACGGTATTATAGCTGCTAATCCGGTTGAGTTATTCACCGTTCTCTACGATAATTTTATTTTCACAAGTTACTTCCGCGAAACGGGAAAACGGCATACGCTTAGTTTGAACGTTAACAATAGTTATTCTCGCTTCAAAGAGAATGACAGTGATCCTTTCCAATTTGGATTTATTACGGTTGGACCAACGTATGAATACGTAAGTGCCATTCAAAAATCCATGTTTCTGCAACGAAAAACCACCGTTACCGCAAGCGTGGGAGGTCTGTTCTACTATTTACCAAGTGATGAAATCAGGGAATTCACAAACCAATATGAGCCTTCTTTACAAGGCTCCCTGAATATAAGTCACGGCTACGTGTGTCAACCTAATACCCGGATGATTATCGACCTAAATGCTTTTATGACGACAAGTAGCTTAAACAACGATAAGTTTCGAAACATAAATACATCCATTGGACTTCAGTTGAATTCAAATTACTTTTTCGCCCGCCGTTTTTCTATCTTCTTGAACGCCAATGCTTTTCAGAATTTCAGGAACGAAAGGTTTAGTAATTCGTTCGAAGGCTCTGATTCACGAAATAACAATTTTCAGTTCAACTTCAACTCCGGTCTCACCTACGCATTTTATTAAGAAACCTGCTTTTCTTTCCAACCTTTTTTACCGTTTTGAATCTGTGTACAAGTTGAGTGAATGTGTCATAGACTTATATTTACTGGTTTAAACGATTATGAAAAAAGCTATTACTCTACTTAAAATCCCGGCGTTCGTCGGGATTTTATTTATCCTAAATTCTTGTACAGATAAGTGTGAAGTTACCCGTACGTACCAGACCACCGTGCCGTTGACCTGGACGCTCGAAAGCATCAGGGCGGGCGTACATATTCTTCCGCCTAAAGACCTGAAAAACCCTGCTAAGTTACACGTAAAAGATAATTACCTATTCATCAGCGAAGCCAAAAAAGGTGTTCATATCATTGACAATTCTAATCCGTCTAATCCCGTTAAGACTTCTTTTCTGGAAATTCCGGGCGTGGTGGATATGGCAGTGAAAAACAATACGCTCTACGTA
The DNA here is from genome assembly GCA_047630355.1 of Spirosomataceae bacterium. Classification (GTDB taxonomy): domain Bacteria; phylum Bacteroidota; class Bacteroidia; order Cytophagales; family Spirosomataceae; genus JANQUM01. The sequence goes on from JBLHXN010000021.1 coordinate 23,875, forward strand.
GATAGTTACATGGATGTGGTTGCCCTCGACATCAGCAACCCAACGGCGGTAAAGGAAATTGGACGAACCAAAGATATTTTTCAGAATGGTCTATTCAACGGTCTTAGTTGGTATTACGACCCGTACAGCCGTATCGTAACCGATTACGAATGGAAAACCGTTACCGAGAGCGTACAGACCGATTGCGGGGCAAACATGGCACAATGGCCCGTTTACAATCGTGGTGTATTTTATGACGGTTTTGCCTTGAGTAACAGTGCGAGCGGTTCGCAAGGCTCGACGGGAACTTCAGGAAATCCTGGTACGGGAACAGGCGGCTCAATGGCTCGCTTCGCGATTTACGAAGATTACCTTTATACCATTTCGCAGAATAATATGACGCTCTTCAATATCAAGGAAGAAGCCAAACCTGACTCAACCACAACTATTAATTTGGGCTGGGGAATTGAAACTATATTTCCGTATAAAGACAAACTGTTCATTGGTTCAAATACCGGAATGCACATCTACGACAACGCCAACCCGGAGAAACCCGAAAGATTAGCAATCTTCAATCATGCCCGTGCCTGCGACCCCGTAGTAGTGGAAAGAGATATTGCGTACGTAACGCTCCGTCAGGGCTTCTGCGGGCAATCTCCCAACAACTGGACGTAGTAAATATCAGCGACCTCAGACGACCGAGGCTAATAAAGTCTTACGACATGGAGAACCCGCACGGTTTGGGCATTGACAACGGGAAACTATTCATCTGCGAAGGGAAATTCAGGTTAAAATCTCTCGATGCCAGCAACGTAAACGACATAAAAGTACAGCAACACATCAAGAATATTAATGCTTTTGACGTAATACCTTTGAGCGGAAATTTACTATTAATGGTCGGTGAAGATGGTTTTTATCAATACGATTATTCCGACCCGAAGAATTTACGCCAATTGAGCAAAATACCAGTTATTAGTAAGTAGGGTAAGACGTAGGATAAAAGATTAAATATAAACAAACGCTCCTCTTTTACGGAGGAGATTGGGAAGAGTTTCTATGAAAACAGTACTATCAATTCTTATCGTTACATTCTGCATCAGCACGGTATCTGCACAGGTAACCGAGTCTGAAATTTCGTCAAAAAAACACCCCTTCGTGAATATCACAGAAGTGGGTGGAATGTTCGGGCGGGTAGAGAATCCCGTATATTATTATCCGTATTTTAGCCCTAATTGTGCTTCGTATAGTAGTTATGCTCCGCCAAACGGCGAACAATTTGAGATCAGGAATGTAGCAAATATTTCTTTGCAAACATTTAACGGCGTTTATATAAACACGAAAACCGCTGTGGGTTTCACAACGGGACTTGATTAGTACAACAATACACTCATCGTACCCTTAGAATTAGGAATACGTCGACAACTGGCTCAACGAAAGAATGGCGGAGCAGCGATTATTGCCGGAATGAATGCCGGATAGATACGGAACCACTTGGTTCCATAAAGATAACGCTAATAATAAAACTACTGGGGGGGCCTTGCTGTCAGTCCGACTATCGGCTACCGCATGCCCAACCAGAGTGGTTCAGCTTGGGTGTTAAACTTTGGATATAAATACCAATCAGTAACGGTAAGCGATACAAGAGAGCTTGACGAGAATTATTCGAGTGTAGAAACCCGAAACCACAACCGGCTGTTGGTGCAGTTCGGGTTTGAATTTTAGCGGCAAACGATTTGCGGCAAACGTTTTGCGGCAAACGTTTTGACGTTTAACGGTTCATCTTAACATTGACAGCCGTTGGTCCTTTTTGTCCCATCTCGACTTCAAAAATCACCAAGTTATTTTCTTTGATTTCTTCAAGAGTATTGTTGATGTGCACAAAAACACTTTCTTGCGTTTCGGAATCCTTTATAAAGCCGTAGCCTTTTTCATTATTGAAAAAAGTAACAACTCCTTTACGAATTGGATCTACATCTGCCAAATCACTGCTCTTAGGAACACCAATTTCGATATTTTCCAGTTTAATTTCTTTCTTCTTCGTTGGATCCGGTGGACTTGAAGTTAGATTCCCCATGTGATCCACGTACATAATCATGTCAGACAATTTGCCCGATGTTTCCTGATCACGCTTTGCTTCGCGTTTTTCACGCTTATCCCGTTTTTTCTTTTCTTTCTTATTCCTTACTTCTTTCTTACTAAAGGTTTCTTGCGATCTGCCCATAAATTATTATTTGGTTGTTTTAATTAAAAAATATCAAAAAAAGCCCATCGGATTTGACGGGCTTCTTGTCTTACAAAAGGTAGGAGAGTAGATGTTATACGATGCTAACGTTTACTGCATTTAATCCTTTTTTTCCTTCTTCTAAGTCAAATTCAACTTCGTCACCTTCACGGATCTCATCATTCAATCCTGATACGTGTACAAAATAGTCTTTGTTTGTCTCTTCTTCGCTGATAAAACCAAAACCTTTGGTCTCATTGAAAAACTTTACAGTTCCTTTACTCATTCTTATTTTTTTATATAAGTTCTAAAGGTACGGAAACATTATCAGTCAATCAGTAATTTACTCACTTATTATTTACTAAATAGCCTAACTTACGTTAAAAAGTTTTCTATTGCTGTAAAAGTTCTTGTTAAGCGAGAAATTTATCGCCGTTTTCGAGAAACGTACACGTTTCAAAACTACTGCCGCTACTTGTTAAGTAACAAATACTGAATCTATCTCGTTCGACTTGCTTAAACGTTTGATAGCGGCGTGCACCCTCATTTTGGTATCTGTGTTGTCTTCAATACCGCCCTTTTCGAGCAACGATATGACAACGAGTGACATGCACACGGATAACCTTTAAGACTGAATAACTATTCCACGCTTTATATAAGTCAATCTTGCATTGTTCTGAAAGTCAGGTTTACACGAGGGACTTTTACCTTTTTGGTGGGTGGTAAACGGTGCAACCAATTGATTTGCGTAACCCCTTTCATGACCAACAAACTGCCATTTTCGAGGAAAACGTCTGCTCGTTCACCTGACTTTTTATGTTTGAAACAGAACTTTCGCTCCGCCCCAAAACTTAACGAAGCAATCGCCGCATTGTTCACCAAAGCTTTTTCGTCGTCGCTGTGCCACGCCATGCCTTCGCTACCGTCGTGGTAGAGATTTAGCAAGCAGGAATTATACGTTTCGTTGGTCAGTTTTTCGGAAATAGCTTTAAGTTCAAGCAATTCTTTCGTCCACGGCAAAGCACTTTTTGTGGCGTTGGAGTACGTGTACGAAAAGTCACGATCACCGTACCACGCCACCTTCCGTTTAGTAACAATATGCTTTCCAAAAATGAATGCTTCGTCGTTTTTCCACGCAATTTCATTAAATAGTTTTTCAAAAAAAAACTGCCTTTTCACTTCGTCGAATATTCGTCCGAAGTAATTTACCTCGCCGTCATTGGGCAATAAATTGGTCTCTTCGCTTACAGGATTGAATAAATTGGATTGCATAGCTTTGTGAATAGGTTGTTTTAATAAAATGTTTGTTTAAAATGATTTCAGGGAATATTAGGAATAGCAGAAATTGAACAACTAATTAAAAAGTACGGTGTCGCAAAAAGTACCCTGATTGATTACAAAATGTACGCTTTAACGCATCACTCTCTACGGCGGCTGAAGGAGGTACGTTGTCAGGACAAAACAACTGAGAACAAGCCCTTCGAGCACCATTTGATGGTAGCCGATTATTTTGCAGCGATAAAATACGTTTGGAACAAGCAAAAGAGCAGCCGGAACTAACGGCAAATTTTATTTAAAAAGTCAATGGGTTAGTAATGAGAAATACGGGCGGAATAGTAAATACTACGTTAGGAAGTTTCGATATTTCAGCGGGTGGACTAAGAATGAGCAATGTACGAGCCGGAAACCATCACTTTCCCAATCATTCAAAGGTTAAGTCGTTATTGATAAATATTTTGCGTGAACTTTAACCGTCAAAACATTAAAAGAAAAGTTAGAGTTAGTTTCCGTTCACCAATTTGGCGACGGCGACGGACGAACTTCACGACTATTAATGAATTTCGTTCAGGAATATTTTCACCTTCCGCTCGGTGTAGTTTATGAGAACGACAAACTTCGTTATTTCACCGTTTTAGAAGATACCCGAGCCGCAGATGACGTCAGCATATTTTACGAATTTATGTTCGAGCAGTACGCTACGTTTCTAAAAACTGATATTACTAAGGCGAGTTGAAGGATTGAATACTGAGAAACAAAACTCAAAATTTTAAACTAAGAACTATTCCTCGCCCCTTCCCAACCGATAATTGCCGTCTTGCGGGTTGTTCCCCACACATAACCACCGAGATTCCCCGATGTTTGAATAACCCGGTGACACGGAATCAGAAACGCTACAGGATTGCCCCCAATCGCCGTTCCGACGGCACGTGAAGCTTTAGGTTTCAATAGTTCGTTCGCAGTACTTCCGTAAATAGAAAGTTTACCAAACGGAATTTTCAGTAACGATTCCTAAACTTTTAGTTGAAAATCAGTTCCTTTTAGGTGCAGTTTTATTTGTTCGGGATCTTTCCAGTCACTCGCAAAAAAGGCTACTCCACGAGACTGGAAAGCATCTTACTTTTCGATAAATTTAGCTTTCCTGAATCGGGTTTTCAAATCAGCTAACGAAATCTCTTCTTCCTCCGAAAACATCAAATAACAAATCCCTTTAACCGTACTCCCGGCAAGTATTTACCAAACGGACTATCGTAAAAAGCATAATTAATTTGCAGATTTTTACCGTCGTTTTTGTATTCGCCAGGAGTCATGGCTTCGATATTTACAAATAAATCGTGTAAACGGATCGTTCCCGAAAGTCCGGTTTCGGCTGCGACGCCCAAAAGCGTAGCACTCGATTGTTTCAAAACACTTTTTGCGTAGCTGAGTGTGGTATATTGCAAGAATTTCTTCGGGCTTACGCCCGCCCAATCCGTACATAGTCTTTGAAAATGAAACGAGCTGAGGTGTACGTGTTCGGCTATTTCGTCAAGCGGAGGCTGTCGTTTAAAATTAGCGTTAATGAATTCGATTGCTTGGGCAATGCGTTGGTAGTTCAGCGTGTCGGTCTGATTCATTTACTTACTTGTTTACAGAAAAGTACTGATCTTATCATTCTACCGAAATCCGAATCTTGCGGAGTTGGAAGAATTCGAAATAGCATCTACTTTGTGTTATGGTGTTTTCTCTAAAAAATGTAATTTGCAAAGCAAATTATCCTCGTCACTCAAAATATTTATTTCTATGCTACAACCTTTGTTAGAAAGAACTTTTAGTTTTGAAACACTTACCAAAATCCAAATTGATAATTTAGACTACATATTGAAAAATATTGACCCAAAACTAAGTAACCCTAATACTTTGTCACTGACTTTATGGGGGAGAAAGCCAAATGCTTCGATAATAGAAGATGGGAGAATTGTCAAACTAGAAGGTCACTTTTGGAAGCCAGACATGAATTCTTTAGTTATTTTATTAAAGAATGGAGAACATATTTCTCCAGTTCTATTCGATGATAATGAATTAAGTGAATTTTGCTCAAACCTGAAATTGATGTCGCAAATACAGTCAATTTCGATAGAAATGTCAACACAATTGAATCCAACCGTAGTGTATAGCTTTAGTTAATCTGAAAATAGTATCTAATCTTACTCTACTATTTTGTCAGTTCGAGCGAAGTCGAGAACCGTTCCGATGCTGTTCTCGACTCCGCTCGAACTGACAACTAAATACTGGTAGAAGTACTATTTCGAATAAAACCCAACATAAAAACACTTATGAAACTCAAACTGACCGCTTTTTTACTGCTTACGCTCTTTATTTTCAACGCTTCCGCACAAACGGGCAAGGTGATGGACAATCTTACGCTTACGAGTAGAATCCTGAAAGTGGAACGTAGTTACGCCGTTTATCTTCCACCTGATTACGAAACTTCTACCCGAGATTATCCTGTACTTTATCTCCTCCACGGTGCTACTGATAACCACACGGGTTGGGTGCAATTTGGCGAAGTGTTACACATCACAGATAAAGCCATTCGGGAAGGCAAAGCAACGCCAATGATAATCATCATGCCTGATGCCGATACGAAAGTCATGGGTTATTATAATATTCCCAACTGGAATTACGAAGACTTTATGTTTCAAGAATTGATTCCGCACGTAGAGAAAAAGTTCAGGATTAAATCGCAGAAGCGGTTTCGTGCCGTGGCGGGACTTTCAATGGGCGGCGGCGGTTCGTTTATGTACGCATTGCGTCATCCCGAGATGTTTTCATCGGCTTGTCCGCTGAGTGCCTATGTAGGACCCTTGACGGAAGAACAAAGTATGAATAATTTAAAAAGGCAGTTTCCGAGTGCTACAGAAGAGCAGGGAAAAACTTATTATGAAAATCATAACGCTCTTAACCTGTTGGCAAAAACAGATGTCAAGGACGTAAAAAGCGTTCGATGGTACATTGATTGCGGCGATGATGACTTTCTGTACGAGGGCAACGCACTCATGCACGTTGAAATGAGAAAAAAAGAAATTCCGCACGAATACCGCGTTCGAGACGGCGGCCACACTTGGACGTACTGGCGAGATGCCCTTCCCGAAGTATTACGCTTTGTTTCGCAGGGATTTCATCAATATTGAAAGTCATTGCCCTTTAGCTTTTGATTTCGTGGCAATGAATGATCAAAAAAATCCCCATCTTTGCGACTGAATTGGATAAAAGAAAAAAATGAAAAATATCGACGTTTGCCTTTCTCCCGAATTACTTCATCTGCATAGTACCGCAAATAGTATTGTGGTTGTTACTGATATTTTTCGGGCGACCTCCTGCATGGTAACAGGTTTTGCTTACGGTGTAAAAAGCATTCATCCCGTCGAAAAAATAGAGGAATGCAAGGCTCTGCAAGCTCGCGGATACATTGGAGCCGCCGAACGCAACGCCAAAAAAGTGGAGGGTTTTGAGTTAGACAATTCGCCCTTCAGTTATATGGACGATAGCCTCATTGGGGCAAGCATAGCCATGACAACTACAAATGGCACCCGCTCAATCACAATGGCGAAACCTAACGCTGTAAAGGTTATTGTGGGGGCTTTCCTGAATCTAGAAGCAGTAGTGAATTGCCTGCGAAACCAGCCGTACGATATATTGGTACTTTGTGCGGGTTGGAAAGGAAAAGTTAATTTAGAAGATACGCTCTTTGCCGGAGCGGTGGTAGATGCTTTAAAGGATGAGTACCACGTTGCGGAAGATGGAGCCATGATGGCACATCAATTGTACGATAAAGCCAAAGATAATATGCTCGGCTTTTTGGCCACTTCCTCCCACATCAGAAGGCTGCAACGTCTTGGTATTCAAAAAGACATTACGTATTGTTTACAGAAAAACCTCTACGATGTTGTTCCCGTTTTACGCGGAAATGAATTGGTAGTGATGTAATTCTTACCGCTCAGTAGTTACTACTCTGTGTCGTCAAATTTTAGTCGTCGGATACTTGAGCGTTCTTTACCGGAAGCAAAGAGCGGGTATTCGTCAAAAATAGTGCGAACAATGCTCTTGAAGTAGTTTTTCTTCTGCATTTGATCGTTGTAAATTCCTGACGCGTAACCCCGCCATACAATTTCGTTCGTGTCAGCTTCAATCATCGAAATCATCAACGTTCCTTTCCCCAACTGATACTTTATCGGTGTGTAAACCGAATCTTTATCCTGTCGAGAAATGAGCCAGTTTACTAACTGAGGTTGATCGTAGCCTTTGTACTGAAAGCGGTCATTATAGACGGAGAAGTTCACGTATAGATTGGCCTTCTGTGCATTGAAAGCGTACCCACGAGCGGTCATTTGCCGTTCTATTGCCTGTTGAATATCCGAGCAAAAGTAATTCGTGTCACGTTCGCATTCCACAAAGGAGTACGTGGTATAATTTTTAAAGTTTTCCGAAAAACGGTAATCGTGATCTACAAGAATATTACTACGTTGACAACCGACAGAAATTATACAAATACTCACTAATAGTAGTAATCTTCTCATTCTCTCACTCATTATTTTAAAGTTAATGGATAATAAAGTTAAGCAAAAAGGCGAGAACTAAGTCCTCGCCTTTTAAATATAAAAACTTATAAATTCTTTGTTAAATATTATCAGTAGTTGTCGCCTCTGCGGTTACGTGGTGCTACACCAGCCGCAAAAAGTGGGTATTGGTCAAAGATTGTACGTACTACGTTTCTATAATAATTTACGGGTTTTCTTACCTTCTTACTAAATACACCAGAGGCATATCCACGCCAGATCAAACGGCTGCTCTCGGCATCTAAAAGCGAAACGAGAATCATTCCGCCGCCGTAATTATAATTTTGAGTTTTGTAAGTATCTTCATATTCGTAACGGTTTACCCAACGGTCGAGCGAAGGTTGATCGTACCCTTTGTAGTTTACCCGCTCCTGAATAATGCTATAACTTACTAATAACCCCGGTGCGTCGGCGGCTACGTCATAACCACGAGCTCGCATTTGGCGACTAATGGCATCCTGAATTTCGGAACAGATGTACGAAGTATCAATTTCACAATTCAGAAAGTTGTAAGTTTTGTATACTGTAAAATCTATATCATAACTATAATCGTTATCAACCATCAATCGCAGCGAATTACATCCTGCCAGACCGAGCGTCAATAGAGCCGCCAAAAAGTAGATTTTTTTCATGTATTACGTTTAGTTTAAGCTTGAACCGTTCAGAACAAACTTACGCAGTTCTTCTCGTAAAAGATTTATGATAAAGAAATTAAATATAATTCTAATTGAGCTGAGTAGTAAAATACAGTGTTATTCGTTACAAGAACTTAATGCTTCTGTTATCTCTTCCGGCGTGATGGATACATCAAATAGGCAACTGCCTACACCATCTATTAGCGAGCATCTTACTTCAGCTCCTCGGTTCTTTTTGTCTTGTTGTGTATGGATTATTATAGCGGGAAAAGCTGTAATCGGGATGATTGTTTTTCCGTATATTGAAATCAGCAACCTTTTGATTAGTTTTAATGTTTGCTCATCAATCAGATTTTTTCTGTAGGAGATATAAGTTTCAGCAATCATTCCGATGGCAATTGCTTCTCCGTGAAATAATCGTTCATCGCCTTTGTCTAAGTAAAAAGTCTCAATGGCGTGTCCAATCGTATGTCCAAAATTCAAGATTTTTCGTAGTCCTTTCTCCGTTGGATCTTCGGCGACAACGCCCTTTTTGATTTCTACAGAATGAGCAATCAACGTTTCGAAATTCTGCTCTTCCAATGTTTTTTGCGAGATAATTTCAAACATTTCAGCATCCCGGATAAGACAGTGCTTGATCACCTCCGCAAAACCCGAACGCAACTCCCGTTGCGGCAGTGTTTCTAAAAATTTTGCGTCGATAAATACTCGTTGCGGTTGGGTAAATACACCAATATGGTTTTTGAATCCCCGAAAATCAACGCCGAGTTTTCCGCCTACGCTGGCATCTACCTGAGCAAGAAGCGTAGTCGGAATTTGAATAAAATCGATACCTCGTTTGTAAGTAGCCGCACAAAAACCACCCATATCCCCAATGACGCCACCACCAAGATTAATTACGAGTGAATGGCGGTCAAGCTGGGCATCAGTCATGATTCCCCAAATGTGTTCGCAGGTACCTAAGTGTTTGTTTTCTTCACCCGACGGAATTTCTATTAATGTATGTTCGGGCAAAACATTTTCAATTAACGGATAGCAATGCTGACGGGTATTCTCATCAACTACCACCACCACTTTAGAGTAGTTAGTAGACGAAAGGTATTGCGAAACAGACTGTTGAACCGGAGCGATAATGACGGACATAAAACGGCGTTGATTTTGCGGTTTGAATTACGAATTTTGTGATTATTAAAAGTCAAAAATACGCCCTTCCCCTTCGTAATCAAAGCGAAGAATAATTCTTACAGCCGTTCCATAATCAGAAAAGTACCGCCGTCGCGGGAAGGTTTGTCGTCTTTTTTGAATCTTCCAATCCGCAGAGTGTCTTTTCCGTTTTCGTTGAAAATACTAAAATCTGTGGTTTGCTCCAAAATACTAAAAAAGCGGCCTTCGCACGCCATTAGCTCTTCAGGGCCAGCCATTTTGGTCGCTCCTACCAGTCCAAAACTTACAGTTCCCTGTCCGGTAGATTCGTCAAAAGCCGTCACTTTGTAAGTGCCAAAGAAACTATTCACCGCCGAGTTCCCCGAAAAGGACAGCATTCCAGCTTCGTTCTTTTCATCAGAAAATTTAATAGTCAGTTGCGGGGCATTTTTCGCTTCATAACCGCACGGCGTATCGATTACATCTCCCAAAAACACTTGTTTCACAAACCATTCACCCGTAAGTTCATTCTTTGAATTCACGTCGTTGGTTTCGCATTTCATGGCAAGTAAAAAAGGTAATATGAAAAGTAGGTATTTCATTAGGTTATTGTGTTTTCTTGTATAAATACAGACGCTGTTTCCTCAAAAAAGGTTGTATCGGTCATTGATAAATTTTCACTGGCGTATTTACTTATATCGGAATGTAAAGTTTACTAAGGGGTAAAAATAACCTACCAATCATTTACAAAATCTTACCAGCTACGCATTTTATATTGGTAACTATTAGTACTGATTGTACTTTTATAAACGACGTAACGCTTTACTAAATGTCCAAAATACGGTTCAAAATACACTTTTTAAGATTATTTTGGCTCGTCGCGGTAACGGTTTCAATTACGTTAGCAAATGTTGTTAATGCTCAGAAAGCCCCACAAATACCCGTTTGCATTAACTGCCTTGACTCACTTTTAACTGCATTCTGGACGCCTCCACAACCAGCAAAAATGTACGTGACAGATACGGTTACGCAGAAATTTGACCACCGATCAATAAAAAGTAAGGAAGTTCTGATTTTTGTGGGGAATCCTGATTTTGCGAAGATAAGAATAAACGATAAGCTGTATTACGGCGGGCGTTATCAGGCAAAAAGGTTATTGGCACCCGGCAGTAGATTCTTTATTCCTATCACTTTAAAAAGTGGTTTAAATACCATTTCACTTACCGCCCACTCTATCACTGATGATGCATTTTTCGTGCAACTTACCCTGCTCGATAATGTAGACAAACTCGCTGTTGAACAGGCATTTGCCGATAATAATAGTTTGTCGCTCATTTTTCTGACAGTTTTGAGCGTGTTACTGGTGTATTCGTTTTTGCATTACTTGCACTACGCAGCAATCGAGAATATTTCCCAACAGCTAATTGTATTCTTTTATTTACAGTTCGTATTGCACTTTCTGGACTTAAAAAAAGTTGACCCACTCTCATTCAGACTCATTCAGTTAGTCCGATATTTCTTAAATGAACCGTAAACCTTCTTACCGTTTATCTGCCCGATGGCTGAATAATTGCCCTCGCCTTCGACATACGATATATTACTAGTAGACAGGGCAAACTTTCCGTAGTTCATTAAAATACACGGGACTCCTTCTTTATTAATGTAGGTTTTCATAATTGTTAAGCTTTAAAGGTTCAGTTTTAACAAAGAGGTCTATTTCAGCCTTCCTTCTTTTCGTTACCTGAATTTACCTTCAAAGCCTAACCCATCCCCTACCCGATTGATAACCCGTTCATACCACTTAATAACTAGTAAAGTCTTTTATCTAACGGTATAAAAGCACCGCCTGAAGATTTCGGGCGGTGCATGAGGAATAGTGTCATATTTTGAGAGATTACTCTTCGTAGGTTATGAGAATCCATTAGCGGTATTGGCGGTCTACTGGCTGTAGCCCGTTACCTGATGGTGGATAATTTACCCCCGATCCATTTGACACATGCACATCTACTGCTAATACCTTATCTCGGCTTAATCCATGTGCGACGGGCGTTTGAGCGTCCGCTTCCATTGTTCCCGTAATTTTCTTCACTTTGATCTTCGGTGCTGCATCCCCAAGCTGAGTGAAACCATGGTGTTGTGTGTTGCCATCTCCGGTAAGTGTTACTACATCTCCAGTATTTGAAGCATTAATCTTAAAGTTAGCATTAGCGTCAGTATCATTTGCTTGATATTTGATGTGCCACTTCTTGGATTAGTAAGTTGACTGTTTGAACAAATGTGTAATCTTCCCCGTGGTTCATCTTCGTTAATCCTTATATTATTCCCACTGTTTGCAGCACCAGGACCATCAATCGAGAAAAGTCCGTCATTCGATTCTGTACCTTCCAAAATTTGAACCACCCCTTCCGAAGTTGTTAACGGAGTGTACTTGACCTGAGCCCTTACCGAACCAGTAGAAGTACTGAAATTTATGCCAGTTGCTCCGTCATCCCCGGTATTTCTAACACGATAAAAATGGCGTGGTATCTTCAATTATCATGTCAACTCCACTTACGTGTAGTTTTTGTTGAAGATCACTAGTGCCAATGCCAATCATACCGTCACTGGTAATACGCATCCGTTCTCCCGACCCAGTCGCTCCATCTACAGTTGTAATAAAACGCATAAATGAACCCTGATTACTCGCCGACCAAGTTGTAGTAGTTTTAAAATCAATGCGTAAGTTTGATGAGTGAAAATCCGTACCGTCGTAACCTCCACCACCGAGTCGTATAATTGTAAATTCTCCGGGAACGGCAGTTGGAGCGTCAAGCGTTCCCACGTGCCTGAATATTTCTATCGCTGGAACAACTGTTGTCTGTATTCTCAAATCCGTTCCCGTTGTCGCTTTAGATTGTGTGCTACCGGGTGTAATTTCCACACCCTATCCAAAACCGAAACTTACAGTCAGTAGCATAGCACTTGAAAGCAGTATAATTTTTCTCATGTTAGTATTTTTAGTAATTATTTGATTATCAAACCTATACAGACAAATCCCACTTTGAAAAATCATTTTATCCAATGGTATATTATTTTATCTAATGGTTAGCAAGTCACTATTTTCACCCAAACCCCTCCTTTGTTCCAACCAATAATTGAGGTAATTTTGTGTTCAATGAACAAAGATTAATTAGGAAATAAACGAGTTCAAGAACCAGAAACTTATAAACTATATCAAAGTTGGCCACGAAAAACAAAAAAGAAACCCCGCTCACCAAACAGTTTAACCAAATAAAGGCAAAATACCCGGGTGCGATGCTGCTCTTTCGGGTCGGAGATTTTTATGAAACCTTCGGAGCGGATGCCATCAAAGCATCCCGTATTTTAGGGATTACCCTGACCAAACGCAACAACGGCGGAGCCAACGAGGAACTTGCCGGATTTCCGTACCACTCATTAGATACGTACCTTCCCAAACTTGTGCGAGCGGGCGAACGCGTCGCTATCTGTGATCAACTCGAAGACCCATCCCAAGCGAAAGGAATTGTTAAACGAGGCGTGACCGAACTTGTTACACCGGGCGTTTCGATGAATGATAATGTACTGGAAATCCGGCAAAATAATTACCTCGCTTCCGTTCATTGCGGCGAAAAAGGAAATTATGGCGTAGCGTTTCTTGATATTTCAACGGGTGAATTTTTGACCACCGAGGGCAACGCCGCTTATATTGACAAGTTACTGCAAAGTTTTGCCCCAGCGGAAGTTTTGTTTTGTAAGCAATACCGCAAGCACTTCGTGGAAACGTTCGGTGATAAATTCACGACATTCATGTTTGAAGATTGGGCTTACACCCACGATTTCACGTATCCGCTCCTAACCACGCATTTCAAAACAAACTCGCTCAAAGGCTTTGGCGTAGAAAATCTGCCGGACGGCATCACGGCGGCGGGAGTCATTCTGCAATATTTATCTGACACCGAGCACAAGGAAATCGGGCATATTTCAAGTATTACGCGGTTGGACGAAGACCGCTACGTTTGGCTCGACCGTTTTACCATTCGTAACCTCGAACTAATATTCGCTCAAAACGAAGGCGGCGTACCACTTATTCAGATACTTGATCACACCGTAACACCTATGGGTGCCCGCTTGATGCGGAAATGGGTTGTACTGCCGTTAAAAGAAAAAAAACTGATTCAAGAACGTCTCGACACCGTAGAGTTTTTTGTAAAA